>NZ_JBYVMD010000069.1:0-21720 GCF_058145955.1 Pseudomonas sp. A39 | reverse complement strand
GCCTTCATGCGCATCTGCTCCGGCAAATACGACAAAGGCATGAAGATGCGCCACGTGCGCACCGGCAAGGACGTGCGCATCGGCGATGCCCTGACGTTCTTCTCCTCCGAGCGTGAACAGCTCGAAGAAGCCTTCGCCGGCGACATCATCGGCCTGCACAACCACGGCACCATCCAGATCGGCGACACCTTCACCGAAGGCGAGTCCCTGAGCTTCACCGGCATCCCGCACTTCGCCCCGGAACTGTTCCGCCGCGTGCGCCTGCGTGACCCGCTCAAATCCAAGCAACTGCGCCAAGGCCTGCAGCAATTGGCGGAAGAGGGCGCCACCCAGGTGTTCTTCCCTGAGCGCAGCAACGACATCATCCTCGGCGCCGTCGGTGTGCTGCAGTTCGATGTGGTCGCGAGCCGCTTGAAAGAGGAATACAAGGTTGAGTGCTCGTATGAGCCGATCACCGTGTACTCCGCGCGTTGGATCGATTGCAGTGATAAGAAGAAGCTGGAAGAGTTTTCCAACAAAGCGGTGGAAAACCTGGCGGTGGATGGTGGTGGTCATTTGACCTACCTGGCGCCGACCCGAGTCAATTTGGCACTGATGGAAGAGCGCTGGCCGGATGTGAAATTCCGTGCGACTCGCGAGCACCATTAAGGTCTGAGCGGTAAGGAACAGGGCGAAGCTGTGATGGCCTCGCCCTTTTTCATGGCCGCTCACCCATCAAAAATGTGGGAGGGGGCTTGCCCCCGATAGCAGTGTATCAATCAATAAGTCCGCTGGCTGGTACGCCGCCATCGGGGGCAAGCCCCCTCCCACATTTTGCTTTCAGCCAGGCGTGGAATTGGCGAGAACCTTACATCCCGTCTAGCGTTTCAGGTATTTCACTTACCCATCGACGGAATAGGAGGCCACCGTGCGTATAACTCAACGCGCCATTCAACTGGTGCTGCTCGGGGCTTTGGGGTTGTCCGCCTCATTGGCGCTTGCAGGCGCCGGAACGCCCCAGTGGAAGGACACCGGCCCTGTCACCAAGAAAAAGCAGCAGGAGGTCAACTCTGGCAGTTGGCAACCTCAGGCTCAGCCTGCCCCCAAAGAGGACGCAGAAAACCCCTACAACGAAGGGGAAGACAGCGAAACCTATGATGACGGGGACACCTGATAGCTGGCGCAAACCCAGTATCACAACTAGCTTCAAGGACTGGCGACGGTGGATCACTGTCGTACGGGTTTCATCTACTGACTGGACGGAAATCGACCATGAGTATTTTTCAACGAGTCGTGCTGTTGATAAAGGTGCTGGTGCTGATGTCGTTGGGTATGTCGGCGGCCTGGGCACATAACCCGGTGCAGAGCGGTCAGGCGAGCTTTTCGGCGTCGCATGACAAGGGCCTGCAGTTGGCCAAGTCTGAAGCTGAGCCTGGGGACCAGGATCAGGGTGGCAGCAAGGACGATGATGACTCCACCACGAACGAGCCGGACAGTGACGACCCGGACGACGATGATGGCGACAGCCAAACGTAGGTCTTGACCAAAAGAAAGCCCCTCCCACCCGGCTGATGCGCAACCGGGTGGGAAGGGCTGTGAAACGCGTTACCACTGCTTACCCCTGAGGGAGCGTGTTGCTTTAAGCCACAAACTGCTCCGCGTAATGGCAAGCCACTTGGCGGTTATCCAACGGCCGCAGCTGCGGCTCCTCGGTGCTGCACCGCTGGGTCGCGTACGGGCAGCGTTTGTGGAACGCGCAGCCAGGCGGCGGGTTCAGGGGGTTGGGCAATTCGCCGACGATCTTGATCTTCGGCTTGCTCGGGTCCGGGTGGATGGTCGGGGTGGCCGACAGCAGCGCCTGAGTGTACGGGTGCAGCGGCCGGGCGTAGATGTCTTCCTTGGGGCCGACTTCCACCGGGCGGCCGAGGTACATCACCATCACGTCATCGGCGACGTGTTGCACCACCGCGAGGTTGTGGGAAATGAACACGTAGGCGGTGTTGAATTCCTGCTGCAAATCCATGAACAGGTTGAGCACCTGGGCCTGGATCGACACGTCGAGTGCCGAGGTCGGTTCATCCGCCACCAACACTTTCGGTTGCAGCATCATGGCGCGGGCCAGGGCGATGCGCTGGCGCTGGCCACCGGAGAACATGTGCGGGTAGCGCTGATAATGCTCAGGGCGCAGGCCCACTTGCTTCATCATCGCCTGGACTTTCTCGCGGCGCTCGGCGGCCGACAAGTTGGTGTTGATCAGCAACGGCTCGCCGAGTTGATCGCCGACCTTCTGGCGTGGGTTCAACGAGGCATACGGGCTCTGGAACACCATCTGCACGTCTTTGCGCAATTGCTTGCGCTGGGCCTTGTCGGCGCCGGCCACTTCCTGGCCGGCGATTTTCAAGGAGCCCGAAGACGGCTCTTCAATCAGCGTGAGTGCACGGGCCAGGGTGGATTTGCCGCAACCCGACTCGCCTACCACGGCGAGGGTCTTGCCGGCTTCCAGTTCAAACGACACACCATTAAGCGCGCGTACCAACGCATGGCCCTTGAACAGGCCACGGGACACTTCGTAGTGACGGGTGAGGTCGCGGGCGGTAAGAACGACGGCCATTACGCCACCTCCTGGTTCAAGGGGTAGAAGCAGCGCGCAAGGCTGTTGCTTTTCGGATCAAGCCCAGGCCGCTGGGTACGGCAGGACTCCTGCACATACGGGCAGCGCGGCGACAGCAGGCAACCCTGCGGGCGGTCATAACGACCGGGCACGATACCCGGCAGCGTGGCCAGGCGCGTGGCGCCGAGGCTGTGCTCGGGAATCGCCTTGAGCAGGGCTTCGCTGTACGGGTGCGCCGGAATGTCGAACAGTTGCGGCACCTGGCCGACTTCCACGGCTTGGCCGGCGTACATCACGCACACGCGCTGGGCGGTTTCGGCCACGACCGCGAGGTCGTGGGTGATCAGCACCAGGCCCATGTTCTGTTCTTTCTGCAGGGCCAGCAGCAGTTCCATGATCTGCGCCTGGATGGTCACGTCCAACGCGGTGGTCGGTTCGTCGGCGATCAGCAGCTTCGGCTCGCCGGCAATCGCCATGGCGATTGCCACGCGCTGGCTCATACCGCCGGACAGTTGGTGCGGGTAGGCGTCCATACGGCTGGCAGCGCCGGGGATTTCAACCTTTTCCAACAGTTCGATGGCGCGCTTGCGCGCTTGCTTGCCGGACATTTTCAGGTGCAGGCGCAGCACTTCTTCAATCTGGAAACCCACGGTGTAGCTGGGGTTCAGCGCGGTCATCGGGTCCTGGAATACCATCGCCAGGTCTTTACCGACGATCTGGCGACGCTGGCGGTTGCTCAGCTTGAGCATGTCCTTGCCGTCGAAGTTCAGCGCGTCGGCGGTGACGATGCCGGGGTGTTCGATCAGGCCCATCAGCGCCATCATGGTCACGGATTTACCCGAGCCCGACTCGCCAACAATCGCCAGGACTTCGCCTTTGTCGACGGTAATGTCGAGGCCATCGACCACCGGCACGGCGGTCTTGTCGCCGAAGCGCACGTTGAGATTCTTGATTTCTAACAGTGACATGGGAATCTCCTCAGGCGGCGTTCTTGAGTTTCGGGTCCAGCGCATCGCGCAGACCGTCGCCCATCAAGTTGATTGCCAGCACGCTGAGCAAAATGGTCAAACCCGGCAGGCTCACCACCCACCAGGCGCGTTCGATGTAGTCACGGGCCGAAGCCAGCATGGTGCCCCACTCAGGGGTTGGCGGTTGTACGCCAAGGCCAAGGAAGCCCAGGGCCGCAGCATCGAGGATCGCCGAGGAGAAACTCAGGGTGGCCTGGACGATCAGCGGTGCCATGCAGTTAGGCAGCACGGTGATGAACATCAGGCGTGGCAGACCGGCGCCGGCGAGGCGGGCGGCAGTCACATAGTCACGGTTCAGCTCACCCATCACCGCAGCGCGGGTCAGGCGGACATAGGACGGCAGCGACACGATGGCGATCGCGATCACGGTGTTGATCAGGCCAGGGCCAAGGATCGCGACAATGGCCACCGCCAGCAGCAGCGAGGGCAGGGCCAGCATGATGTCCATCAGGCGCATGATGGTCGGGCCGAGCAAGCGCGGGAAGAACCCGGCGAACAGGCCCAACAGGATGCCCGGGATCAGCGACATCACCACCGACGACAAACCGATCAGCAACGACAGGCGCGAGCCTTGGATAAGACGCGAGAGCAAGTCACGGCCAAGTTCGTCGGTGCCGAGCAGGAACTGGATCTGCCCGCCTTCCAGCCACGACGGCGGGGTCAGCAGGAAGTCTCGGTATTGCTCGCTCGGGTTATGCGGGGCAACCCACGGTGCGAAGATCGCGCAGAACACGATCAGCACCATGAACAGCAGGCCGGCAACCGCGCCTTTGTTCTTGGAGAAGGCTTGCCAGAATTCTTTGTACGGAGACGGGTACAGCAGGCTTTGATCGACTGCTGACACTTGAGTAGGTGTGGTCATGGTCATGATCTCAGCGCTGGTGACGGATGCGTGGGTTGGCGAAGCCGTAGAGGATATCCACCACGAAGTTCACCAGGATCACCAGGCAGGCGATCAGCAGGATGCCGTTCTGCACCACCGGGTAGTCCCGCGCGCCAATGGCTTCGATCAGCCATTTGCCGATGCCGGGCCACGAGAAGATGGTTTCGGTCAATACCGCACCGGCCAGCAGGGTGCCGACTTGCAGGCCAACCACGGTCAATACCGGGATCAGCGCGTTACGCAGGCCGTGCACGAATACCACGCGTGCCGGCGACAGGCCTTTGGCCTTGGCGGTACGGATGTAGTCTTCGCGCAGCACTTCGAGCATCGACGAACGGGTCATCCGTGCGATCACCGCCAACGGGATGGTGCCGAGCACGATGGCCGGCAGGATCAGGTGGTGCAGCGCATCCCAGAACGCGTCCGGCTCGTCAGCCAGCAGGGTATCGATCAGCATGAAGCCGGTGCGCGGCTCGATGTCGTAAAGCAGGTCGATACGCCCGGAAACCGGGGTCCAGCCCAGGCTTACCGAGAAGAACATGATCAGGATCAGGCCCCACCAGAAGATCGGCATCGAATAGCCCGCGAGGGAGATGCCCATCACCCCATGGTCGAACAGGGATCCTCGCTTCAAGGCCGCGATCACCCCGGCCAACAGGCCCAGGATACCGGCGAACAACAGGGCGGCCATGGACAGTTCCAGGGTCGCCGGGAAGAGGGCGGTGAATTCAGTCCACACGCTGGTGCGGGTGCGCAACGATTCGCCAAGGTCGCCCTGGGCGAGCTTGCCGACGTAATCCAGGTATTGCGCATACAACGGCTTGTTAAGGCCAAGGCGTTCCATTGCCTGTGCGTGCATCTCGGGGTCGACGCGCCGCTCGCCCATCATGACTTCGACGGGGTCGCCAGGGATCATGCGAATCAACGCAAACGTGAGCAACGTTATGCCGAAAAACGTGGGGATCAATAACCCCAGTCGGCGGGCAATAAAACTAAACATCTTGTGGTGTACCTCAATCAGCCGGTTAGGCAGGTCCGGCACCACCCTGGTGGGCGGTGCCGAGCGTTTCTCTTATTACTTCACCTGGGTAGTGGCGAAGTTATTGTTCGTCAGAGGGCTTTGGGTATAACCCTCCACGTTCTTGCGCATGGCGGTGAACATTTTCGGGTAAGCCATGGGAATCCATGGTTGGTCCTTGTCGAAAACGTCCATTGCTTGTTCATAGAGTGCAGCGCGTTGTGCGGGTTCAGCGACAGCGCGCGCCTTGTCGATCAAGTCTTGAAACTCTTTGTTACACCAGCGCGCGTAGTTTTCGCCGTTTTTCGCTGCATCGCAACTCAGGTTTGGCGTAAGGAAGTTATCCGGGTCACCGTTATCCCCCGCCCAACCGGCAGAAACCATGTCGTGCTCGCCGGCTTTGGCGCGCTTGAGCATTTCGCCCCATTCCATGACCTTGATATTCACCTTCAGGCCAATCTGCGCCAGATCCGCCTGCATGCGCTGTGCGCCGAGCATCGGGTTAGGGTTGGTCGGGCCGCCGCCGTTACGGGTGAACAGGGTGAACTCGGTGCCTTCCGGTACGCCGGCTTCCTTGAGCAGGGCGCGGGCCTTGTCGAGGTCGCGAGGTGGGTTTTTCAACTTGTCGTTGAATCCCAGCAGCGTGGGTGGAAACGGGCCGGTGGCATCGACAGCGTTGCCTTTGCCGTACAGCGATTCGTTGTAGCCTTTTTTGTCGAACGCGATGTTGATCGCATGACGCACCCGCGCGTCGCTCATGTACTTGTGGGTGGTGTTCAGTGCGGTGTAGGCGGTGGTCATCGCCGCCAGTTCATCGACCTTCAGGTTCGGGTCTTTCTTGATGCTGGGCAGGTCATCGGGCTTGGGATATAGCGCGACCTGGCATTCGTTGGCTTTGAGCTTCTGCAGGCGCACGTTGTTGTCGACGGCGATGGCCAGGATCAACGGATCGGCCGGCGGCTTGCCACGGAAGTACTCCGGGTTGGCCTTGAAGCGTACCTGGGCATCTTTCTGGTAGCGGATGAAGATGAACGGGCCGGTACCGATCGGCTTGCTGTTGAGCTCATCGGTCTTACCGGCGGCGAGTAGTTTGTCGGCGTATTCAGCGGAGTGGATGGCGGTAAACGGCATCGCGACATCGGCCAGGAACGGTGCCTCAGGGCGCGTCAGGGTGAAGACCACCGTGTGGTCATCAGTCTTCTCGACACTTTTGAGCAGTTCCTTGAAGCCCATGCTTTCAAAATAGGGGAAACCCGTGGCGGATTTGTTATGCCAAGGGTGTTTCGGGTCCAACTGGCGCTGGAAGCTCCAGAGCACGTCATCGGCATTCAAGTTGCGCGTGGGTTTGAAGTAGTCGGTCGTGTGGAACTTGACGTCATCGCGCAGGTGGAACGTATAGGTCAGGCCGTCGTCACTGATTTCCCAGGTCTTGGCGAGCGCGGGAACGATTTCAGTGGTGCCGGGCTTGAAGTCCACCAGGCGGTTGAACATGGTTTCAGCAGCGGCGTCAGCGGTCACGGCCGTGGTGTACAGGACCGGGTCGAAACCTTCCGGGCTGGCTTCGGTGCAGACCACCAGCGGTTTGGCCGAAACGCCGATCGCCACGCTCAACAGCGCGGCAGCCATAGCGGCTTGTAGCGGGAGCATTTTCATTCAGAGCCCTCTGCAATCGATGGGACCAGACAAGCGTAGACGGCGGGCTCGTCCTGAGCCCGCCGTCTACCTGGCGCTAATTAAAGAATGTTGAATGGGATGGTGGTGACCAGGCGGAACTCTTTGATGTTGCCGTCAGCTTGTTCGGAGCTGGCACGGTGAGTCACGTAGGTTGCACGAATGGTAGTGGCCTTGAGTGGGCCGCTCTGGATCGCGTAGGACGAGCCAACACCGTATTCCTGGTGCTTCTCGCCGTCCATCAGGCGCAAGTCGCTGCGCGACGCGCCGGCTTCGCCGTAGGCGGTGCCTTTGTAGTGAGTACCGTCGATGCCCCAACCGCGAGCCGAGTAGACGTTGAACTTCAGGCCTGGCACGCCGTATTCGGCCATGTTGATGCCGTAGGCGATCTGGAAGGACTTCTCGTTCGGGCTGTTGAAGTCCGAAGTCAGGGAGTTGGCCAGGTAGATGCCGTTGGTTTCGTGCAGGTAGTCGAAGTACTCGTCGCCGTTCACTTCCTGGTACGAGAAGGTCAGGCTGTGGGCTTGGTGAGTCAGTCCCAGGGACAACGAGTAGGTGTCGTTGTCGATGTTGCCCATCTTCTTGCTGCCGGTGTCAGTGGTTTTGTAGTAGTTCAGGCCGGTGGTCAGTGCCAGGGTCTGTGCATCACCCAGTTCATGGGTAGCGCCGAAGTAGTACTGGTTCCAGAAGTCTTCGACGTTAGCGGCGAACACGCTGGTTTTCAGGCTCTTGAACGGCTGGTAGTTGAAGCCCAGGGTTTTGACCTTGTCGGTTTCCTGGCCATTGCCGTATTCGGAACGGAATTTCGACAGGCTCTGCTCGGTACGCGGCGAAACGCGGTCGAAGATGCCGCCCTGGAACGACAGGTTGCTGAACTCTTCGCTGTTGAAGCTCACACCTTCGAAGCTCGAAGGCAGGGCGCGGTTGCCGATGGTGTCGACGATTCCGCTGCTGAAGTTCTGGCGACCGGCGGTCAAGGTGGTGTTCGATACGCGGAACTTGACGTTAGCCAGGCCCAGCTTGCTCCACTGGCCTACTGCGTCACCGAAGGAGTGAGCCAGGGTACGGTTGGAGCCGCCAGCGATGTCTTTTTGGTCCCGGTCAAGCGCGATGTAGTTGTAAGCGGCAACTTCGGTACTCACGCCAACTGTGCCTTGGGTGAAGCCCGAGGTGTAGTTGAGGATGGTGCCTTGGGCCCAGTTGTAGCGGCGAGAAACCCGGGTAGTTACATCATTGGCTTTATCGGCTTCAGTTTTGTAGTAGCCAAACTTCTGACCACGAAACTTCATCTCGTTGGAGTACCAGTTACGCGTGGTACCGCCCAGGCTTTGACCGTCGATAAAGCCTTTGGCCTCGCTTTGCGCGCTGGTGCCGGCCAGGGTGGTCGGAACGAAGTCCTGGCTGGTGGTTTCAGCGTAGGCGGTAGCCGTGATGGTGCTGATGGCCAGGGCCAGAAGCGCTTTGCTGCTCAGTTTCATGAATGAAGCTCCTTTGGTTCTCTTTTTAATGCCGGTCTTTTTTGGTGATCCGGCTATTGGGTGTGTAACTCGTTCAAGCTCATGCAAACGTTTGGCGTAGGAAAAATCCCAACAAAAGGCCGCGCGTTTGCAGCAAGGCGGAGGCCGCCTTGCGCAATCCGGTTATTTTCTTATGGGGTGATACTGACGCCCGAGAACACGTTGCGGCCGAAGGGGCTGACCTTGAAACCTTCGACTTTGGCGCTTAACGGCTGGTTGACCGTCGAGTGGGCGACTGGCGTGATCGGCACCTGCTGCTTGAGCAGTTGCTGCGCCTGTTTGTAGAGAACAGTCCTTTGTTCGCGGTCGGTCACGACCTTGGCTTGCTTGATCAGCTTGTCGTACGCCGGGTCACACCACATGGAGTAGTTGTTCCCGCCGATGGCGTCGCAGCTGTAGAGGGTGCCCAGCCAGTTGTCCGGGTCACCGTTGTCGCCGGTCCAGCCGATCAGGCTCACATCGTGCTCACCGTTCTTGGTGCGCTTGATGTATTCGCCCCACTCGTAGCTGACGATCTTGACCTTGAGGCCGATCTTGGCCCAGTCGCTTTGCAGCATCTCGGCCATCAGCTTGGCATTGGGGTTGTACGGGCGTTGTACCGGCATCGCCCATAGGGTGATTTCGGTGCCTTCCTTAACGCCGGCGGCCTTGAGCAGTTCCTTGGCCTTTTCCGGGTTGTAGGCGGCGTCCTGGATACTGTCGTCGTAGGACCACTGCGTCGGCGGCATGGCGTTGACCGCCAGTTGCCCTGCGCCTTGGTACACGGCGTTCAGAATGCTCTGCTTGTTCACCGCCATGTCCAGCGCCTGGCGCACTTCGAGCTGGTCGAACGGCTTGTGGCGCACGTTGTAGGCGATGTAGCCGAGGTTGAAACCCGGCTTGGTCAGCAGTTGCAGGTTTGGGTCGGCCTTGAGGGCGTCGACGTCAGCCGGGCGCGGATGCAGCGTCACCTGGCATTCGCCCGCCTTGAGCTTTTGCACCCGCACCGACGCGTCGGTGTTGATGGCGAAGATCAACTGGTCCAGCTTGACCTTGCTCGGGTCCCAGTACTGTTTGTTGGCCACGTACCGGATCTGCGAATCTTTCTGGTACCGCTGGAACACGAAAGGGCCGGTGCCGATGGGCTTCTGGTTGATGTCGCTGGGCTTGCCGGTCTTGAGCAGTTGCTCGGCATATTCGGCCGAGAGGATCGCGGCGAAGCTCATGGCGATGTTCTGGATAAACGCGGCGTCGACCGTGTTCAGGGTCATCACCACGGTGTGCGGGTCGGTTTTCTCGACCTTGGCAATGTTCTTGTTCAGGCTCATCCCGTTGAAGTACGGAAACTCGGTGGGGTAGGCCTTGCGAAACGGATGGTCGGCGTCAAGCATGCGGTTGAAGGTGAACAGCACGTCGTCGGCGTTGAAGTCCCGCGTCGGTTTGAATTCCTTGTTGCTGTGGAATTTCACCCCTTCGCGCAGGTGAAAGGTGTAGGTCAGGCCATCTGGCGAAATATCCCACTTGGTTGCCAGCGCAGGTACGACACCGGTCTCGCCCTTTTCAAACTCAACCAGACGGTTGTACAGCGGTTCGGCCGCATCGTTATCGGTGGCGGTGGTGTATTGCGCGGTGTCAAAGCCTGCCGGGCTGCCTTCTGAGCAGAACACCAGGCTCTTTTTGTCGGCGGCATAGCCCATCGTGGCCGCAGCCAACAGGCTGGTGCCAAAAATTGCGGATAGAACGGTGGTATGGCGCATGACGATCCCGATCCTTGTTTGTAATTGTCATCAGCGAGCAACCCCCCTGGCGTACGGCCAGGGGAACATCACTGATCCCACACGCAGCAAGTGCCTTTCCGTGTTAGCAGCCTCTGCTGTCCTACGACGTTATGGGTCTCGGACTTCGCAGTAAATGCGCCAAATCGGATTGACCTTGTAGGCAATGGCGTCGCGCTTCGCAGTTCATTGCTGTAGGACGCAACGATTGCGAGCACGGCCTGTTGCCTACTGGCCAGGCGGATGCAATAACGGCGACGTTATGAAACGTCGCCGTCAAGGCTTCTTACTTGCCGCTTACGCTCACGCCGTAGAAGGAGTTCAAGCCAAACGGGCTGATCTTGAAGTCCTGCACGGTGTTGCGCATGGGTTGATACACCGTCGAGTGCGCGATAGGTGTCATCGGGACTGCATCTTTGAGGATATGTTGCGCCTGCTTATACAGCTCGGTGCGTTTGGCGACATCCGATGTGGCCTTGGCTTCTTTCACGATGCCGTCGAATTTCTTGTCGCACCACTTGGAGAAGTTGTTACCGGACAGCGAGTCGCAGCCGAACAGCACGTTCAGCCAGTTGTCCGGGTCACCATTGTCACCGCTCCAGCCAATGATCATGGCCTGGTTCTCGCCACCTTTGGAGCGCTTGATGTACTCGCCCCACTCGTAGCTGGTGATTTTCACGTTCAGACCGATCTTCTTCCAGTCGTTTTGCAGCATTTCAGCCATCAGCTTGGCGTTCGGGTTGTACGGACGCTGAACCGGCATGGCCCACAGAACGATTTCGGTCCCTTCCTTGACGCCGGCTTCCTTGAGCAGTGCCTTGGCTTTCTCAGGATCGTACTTGGCGTCCTTGATGGTGGTGTCATACGACCATTGGGTCGGCGGCATGGCGTTGACGGCCAGTTGACCGGCGCCCTGGTACACGGAGTCGATGATCTGTTGCTTGTTCACCGACATGTCCAGCGCCTGGCGCACGCGCAGGTCAGCCAGCGGGTTGGGCTGGTCGCTGCCCTTGACCTTGTCCATGACGTTGTAGGCGATGTAGCCCAGGTTAAAACCGGCCTGGTTCGGCAGTTTCAGGTCCTTGTCGGCTTCCAGCGCCTTGAGGTCGGCCGGACGCGGGAACAGGGTGATCTGGCATTCGTTTTTCTTCAGCTTCTGGATACGCACCGACGGGTCGGTGGTGATGGCGAAGATCAGGTTGTCGATCTTCACGTCTTCAGGTTTCCAGTAGTCCTTGTTGCCGGTGTAACGGATGTTCGAGTCTTTCTGGTAGCTCTTGAACACGAACGGGCCAGTACCGACCGGTTTCTGGTTGATGTCCGAGGCCTTGCCTTCTTTCAACAGTTGGGCGGCGTATTCAGCCGACTGGATCGACGCGAAGCTCATTGCCAGGTTCTGGATAAAGGCGGCGTCCACAGTGCCAAGGGTGAACTTGACCGTGTGCTCATCGACTTTCTCGATGTTCTTGATGTTGGTGTCCATCCCCATGTCCGTGAAGTACGGGAACTCGGTGGGGTAGGCTTTGCGGAACGGATCGTCCTTGTTGATCATGCGGTTGAACGTGAACAGCACGTCATCGGCATTGAAGGTACGGGTCGGCTTGAAGTACGCGGTGGTGTGGAACTTGACGCCATCACGCAGGTGGAAGGTGTAGGTCAAGCCATCCGGGGACACGTCCCAGCTGGTGGCCAGCCCAGGAATCACAGCGGTGCCGCCGCGTTCGAACTGGGTCAGGCGGTTGAACATGGTTTCGGCCGAGGCATCGAAGTCTGTTCCGGTGGTGTACTGGCCTGGGTCGAAACCGGCCGGGCTCCCTTCGGAGCAGAACACCAGGTTAGTTGCCGCAAGGGCTACGGGGGCGGCGGCCATAAGGCCAGCGCTCACTAATAACGGAAGGACTGCGTGTTTAAGCATGTTGGCCTCATGATTTGTTGTCATTTTTGGTGGTGAGGGCGACCTCGTGAGTCGGCCTGCGGATACTTATGCAGGCGCCATACCCATTGCAAGATGCTGAACCGTTGCAAGGGTGAAACAGTGGTACGAACGTACAGGAATGTCGCAATTATGAAAGTTTGTACATATTTGCGCATATTTTGAGGGTTTTTTCGGTGCGTGAGCTGCACCAAAAAAGACCAACCGAGGCGTCTGGCGCACTCGGTTGGCGCACGGCTGTTACTTATCTAGACTCACGCCATAGAACGGCGTCAGCCCGAAAGGGCTGATCTTGAAGTCCTGGACTTCCTTGCGCAGCGGTTGGAAAACCGTCGAGTTCGCAATAGGCGTTATAGGTACTTGTTCCTTAAGGATTTTTTGTGCCTGTTGATACCACTTGATGCGCTGCTCGCGGTCGTTGCTGACTTTGGCTTGCTGCACCAGTTTGTCGTAGGCCGGGTTACACCATTTGGCGTAGTTGCTGCCCTTGACCGCGGCACAACTGTAGAGCACGCCGAGCCAGTTATCCGGGTCGCCGTTGTCGCCAGTCCAGCCATAAATCATCGCGTCATGCTCGCCGTTTTTGGCGCGCTTGATGTATTCGCCCCACTCATAGCTGACGATGTTGGCCTTGATGCCGATCTTTGCCCAATCCTGCTGGATCATTTGTGCCGACATCCGCGCGTTCGGGTTGGAAGCACGCTGTACGGTCATCGCCCACAAGTTGATGGTGGTACCTGGTGCAACCCCTGCTTCTTTTAGTAGCGCCTTGGCCTTTGCCGGGTCGTGGGGCGCGTCCTTGATACTGGGGTCATAAGACCACTGCGCAGGCGGCAGCGCGTTCTGCGCCAATTGCCCGGCGCTCTGGTACACCGCCTTGATGATCGCCGGCTTATCGATGGCCATGTCCAGCGCCTGGCGCACCTTGAGCTGGTCCAGCGGCGGGTGGGTCACGTTGTAGGCCAGGAAGCCCAGGTTGAACCCGGCTTGCTGCAGCACGCGCAAGTTCGGGTCTTGTTTCATCACTTCAATGTCGGCAGGGCGCGGGTAACCGCTGACCTGGCATTCGCCGGCCTTGAGCTTCTGCAGGCGCGACGCGGCATCCGGGGTGATGGCGAACACCAAGTTGTCGAGCTTCACATCCTCGGGTTTCCAATATTGCTTGTTGGCCACGTAGCGGATCTGCGAGTCCTTCTGGTAACGCTTGAACACAAACGGGCCGGTGCCCACCGGTTTTTGATTGATGTCGGAAGCGTTGCCTTGCTTGAGCAGTTGGGCGGCGTATTCGGCGGACTGCACCGAGGCAAAGCTCATGGCCAGGTTCTGCACGAACGAAGCGTCGACGTTGTTCAGGTTGAAACGCACGGTGTGTTCGTCGAGTTTTTCGACGTTTTTGATCGTGGTGTTCAACCCCATGTCGGTGAAGTACGGCGACTCGGACGGGTAGGCCTTGCGGAACGGGCTATCGGCATCCAGCAGGCGGTTGAAGGTAAACAGCACATCATCCGCGTTGAAGTCGCGGGTAGGGGTGAAGAAATCAGTGGTGTGGAACTTGACGCCATCCCGCAGGTGGAAGGTGTAGGTCAGGCCGTCTTTGGAGATATCCCAACTGGTCGCCAGGCCAGGTTCGACTTCGGTGCCGCCGCGCTTGAACTGGGTCAGGCGGTTGAACACGGTTTCGGCGGACGCGTCAAAGTCGGTGCCGCTGGTGTATTGGCTGGGGTCGAAACCGGCGGGGCTGGCTTCGGAGCAGTAGACCAGGGTGCTGGCCGCTTGGGCCAGTGGCATAAAGGCCAGCAGGCCTGCGGCGAGGATGAGCGGTTTTAAGGCAATTCTTTCCATGGAGACCCCTGAAATGGCAGGCATATATAAGCTGCCCAAACGAAAACGGCGCTACCGAGGGTAACGCCGTTCAGGCCAATCAGGTAGGGGTCACTGCATCTGCACTTCGATCACGCCATCGGCGCTCATGCTTACCTGGCTGGTGCCGGCCTCGACTTCAGGCGTCGGTGCCGAATCTGCCATGGCTGCTTTCATCATCATGCCGCCACGGGCGTAAGGCATCGGGTAGCCGTTGGTGTTGAAGTTCAGGTTCACGATCTTGTAACCCTTGCCGCCCAACGCATCGGTGGCCAGTTGCGCACGTGCTTTAAACGCGGCGACTGCGTCCTTGAGCAGCGCATCTTCGCTGGACTTGCGCGTGGCGTCGGCGATGGCGAAGTCCATGTTTTCCATTTTCAGGCTATTCAACAGTTCGCCGGTGAGTTTGGACAGCGCCGGGAAGTCTGCGCTTTCCAGGCGCAGTTCGGCGCGTTCACGCCAGCCGGTGATCTTCTGGTTCTTGTTGTCGTAGATCGGATAGCTGTTACGGCTGCCCTGGCGCAGTGTCACGCCTTTGACTTCGCGGGCCTCACCGAGGGCCTTGTTCAGGGTATTGGTGATTTCGGCGGCAAGCTTGGCCGGGTCGCTGTTCTGCGATTCGGTGTAGAGGGTCACGATCATCTTGTCGCGGGCCACCTCCTGGCTGACCTCGGCGCGCAGGGAAATCTGGTTGTAATGCAGCTCATCGGCGGCCAGGGCTGGAAGGCTGGCCAGGGCGCCGACGCTGAGCGTGATGACGGCTGCACTGCGAGTGAAACGAGACATGGAAGCTCCTTGGGATGTGCGTGTTGGGTATGACTGTAGACGGTGGCAGTGGGTTCTTCGGGTTTACACATTACCTACACATGTGGCGATGCCGACGAACGGTCATTTGCCCGGGCTGCGGCAAAGAGCCACACGCGCCGTGCCAGGCGGTCTGCTTCGTTTATACTCCTGCCGATCCGCCTGCAGCGCTCATCGGGAGAGCTCATGCTCGCCGCCGTAAAACTGACTTCCGCCACCCGCCAGAACCTCTGGCGCCTGACGTTCATCCGTACCCTGGTACTGGCCGCACAGGCCGGCTCCGTCGGGCTCGCCTATTGGTTCGACCTGTTGCCGCTGCCGTGGCTGCAATTGGGCGTGACCCTGGGTTTCTCCATCGTGCTCTGTGTGTTTACCGCCATCCGGTTGCGCACCACGTGGCCGGTGACCGAGCTGGAATACGCCCTGCAATTGGCGTGCGACCTGTTTATCCACAGTGTGTTGTTGTATTTCTCCGGTGGTTCCACCAATCCGTTTGTTTCTTATTACCTGGTGCCACTGACCATCGCCGCCGTGACCCTGCCGTGGCGCTATTCGGTGGTGCTGTCGGGCATCGCGTTGACGCTGTACACCTTGCTGTTGGCGCGCTTCTATCCGCTGCAAACGTTCCCGATCGCGCGGGAAAACCTGCAGATCTACGGGATGTGGCTGAGCTTTGCGCTGTCCGCTGCGGTCATTACGTTCTTCGCTGCCCGCATGGCCGAAGAACTGCGCCGCCAGGAAGAACTGCGCGCGATTCGCCGTGAAGAAGGCTTGCGCGACCAGCAGTTGTTGGCCGTTGCCACCCAGGCCGCCGGCGCCGCCCATGAGCTGGGCACACCCTTGGCCACCATGAGCGTGCTGCTCAACGAAATGACCCAGGACCATCACGACCCGGCGTTGCAAGAAGATCTCGGCGTGCTGCGTGAGCAGGTCAAGCAGTGCAAGCAGACCCTTCAGCAGTTGGTGCGCGCCGCCGAAGCCAATCGCCGCCTGGCGGTGGAGATGCAGGACGTGACCCAGTGGCTCGATGAAGCCCTGAACCGCTGGCACCTGATGCGCCCCGAAGCCAGTTACCGTTTTCATCTATTAGGGCAAGGCACCGTGCCGCGCATGGCGCCGCCGCCGGACTTGACCCAGGCCCTGCTCAACTTGTTGAACAATGCCGCCGACGCCTGCCCCGAAGGCCTGGGCGTTCAACTGGACTGGGACCTGGAAAACGTCACCATCAGTATTCGTGACCACGGCGCGGGCGTGCCGCTGGCCATTGCCGAACAGATCGGCAAACCGTTCTTTACCACCAAGGGCAAAGGCTTCGGCCTCGGTCTTTTTTTGAGCAAGGCCAGCGTGACCCGCGCCGGTGGCTCAGTAAAACTCTATAGTCATGAGGAAGGCGGCACGCTCACCGAGCTGCGCCTGCCCCGTGTCGCACGAGGAGATATCGATGAGTGACGAGATCCAAGTCGAAGGCGAAGAACTGCCGCACCTGTTGCTGGTAGATGACGACGCCACCTTTACCCGCGTGATGGCGCGCGCCATGAGCCGTCGCGGTTTTCGCGTGAGCACCGCAGGCTCCGCCGAAGAAGGGCTGACCATCGCCCAGGCCGATCTGCCGGACTACGCCGCGCTCGACCTGAAAATGGACGGCGACTCCGGCCTGGTGCTGCTGCCCAAGCTGCTGGAGCTCGACCCGGAAATGCGCGTGGTGATCCTCACCGGTTACTCCAGCATTGCCACCGCTGTCGAAGCGATCAAGCGCGGCGCCTGCAACTACCTGTGCAAGCCGGCAGATGCCGACGACGTGCTGGCCGCGTTGCTGTCCGAACATGCCGACCTTGACACCCTGGTGCCGGAAAACCCGATGTCGGTGGACCGCCTGCAGTGGGAGCACATCCAGCGCGTGCTGACCGAGCACGAAGGCAATATCTCCGCCACTGCGCGGGCCTTGGGTATGCACCGTCGCACCCTGCAACGCAAGCTGCAGAAACGTCCGGTACGACGCTGAACCTAAGCTGAACAACCTGCTTCAGGCCGCGCGAAACGCTGAACCGATCACCTATGATCGGTTCAAACGCCTGCCTTCTTCCCTACGAGCCTGAACGATGAATCCGAACGCTGAGTACTCCGCGGTCAATGACGCTGTGCGTGGGCAATTCTTTCGCCGAACCTGGGCGATGATCACGCCTTATTGGCGAAGTGAAGAGAAGGGCAAAGCCTGGTTGCTGTTGGCCGCGGTGATCGGCCTGTCGCTGTTCAGCGTGGCAATTTCCGTATGGCTCAACCACTGGTACAAGGACTTCTACAACGCCCTGGAAAAAAAGGACACCGCCGCCTTCTGGCAACAGATCGGCTATTTTTGCGCGATCGCAGCGGTGGCTATTCTCGGCGCGGTATACCGCCTTTACCTGACTCAGATGCTGACCATTCGCTGGCGGGCGTGGCTCACCGAAAAGCATTTTGCGCGCTGGCTTGGCAACAAAAACTACTACCAGTTGGAGCAGGGCGGCTACACCGATAACCCGGACCAACGTATCTCCGAAGACCTCAATAGTTTTACCTCGAACACGCTGAGTCTAGGTCTTGGGCTGCTGCGCAATGTGGTCAGCCTGGTGTCGTTTTCCGTCATCCTGTGGGGCGTGTCGGGCAGCATTGACGTGTTCGGTATCACCATCCCCGGCTACATGTTCTGGTGTGCATTGGTCTACGCCGGCGTGGGCAGTTGGTTGACCCACCTGATCGGTCGCCGGTTGATCGGCTTGAGCAACCAACAACAACGTTTCGAAGCGGACCTGCGTTTCTCCATGGTGCGGGTGCGGGAGAATGCCGAGAGCATCGCCTTGTACAACGGCGAGGCTAACGAAAACCAGCGCTTGAGCACGCGATTCGGCAAGGTCTGGCATAACTTCTGGGACATCATGAAGGTGTCCAAGCGCCTGACATTCTTCACCGCCGGCTATGAACAGATTGCGATCGTGTTTGCCTTTGTGGTCGCCGCGCCCCGCTACTTTGCCGGGAAGATTGAGCTGGGTGAGCTGATGCAAATCAACTCGGCGTTTGGCAACGTGCAAGGCAACTTCAGCTGGTTTATCAGCGCTTATGCCGACCTGGCCGGTTGGCGGGCGACCAGCGACCGTCTCTTGAGCTTTCAGCAGGCCATGGATGAAAACGAGCAACGCCCGGCCGCCATTGAGGTGCACGCGGAAGGCGAACGCCTGGTGGTGCAAGGGTTGGGCATGAACCTGGCCGATGGCCGCCACCTGCTCACCGACGCCAACATGATCGTCGAGCCGGGTCAGCGCGTCATGCTCAGCGGCCGTTCCGGCAGCGGCAAAAGTACCTTGCTGCGCGCCATGGGCCATCTCTGGCCTGCGGGTCACGGCAGCATTCGCCTGCCGGCCAAGCGTTACCTGTTCCTGCCACAGAAACCCTACTTGCCGATTGGCACGTTGAAGGCGGTGTTGAGTTATCCACAGGACGACAGCGTCTACTCGGCAGAACGTTATGCACAGGTCCTGGAAACTTGCCGCCTGCCGCACCTGGTGGGGCGCCTGGATGAAGCCAATCACTGGCAGCGCATGCTCTCGCCGGGTGAGCAGCAACGCCTGGCCTTTGCCCGCGCGTTGTTGTTCGCACCGCAATGGCTGTACATGGACGAAGCCACGTCAGCGATGGATGAAGAGGACGAGGCGACGCTGTACCAGGCGCTGATTGATGAGCTGCCGGGTCTGAGCATCGTCAGCGTGGGTCATCGCAGCAGCCTCAAACGCTTCCATGGGCGGCATGTGCGGATCGAGGGTGGCTGGTTGCAGGAGCAACCACTGGCTTAAGGTCGCGTGCAGCCAGTGTGGGAGCACGCCCACACTGGATCTACCCTGTTCTGGAGAGCGAGCGTGCATAAAAAAGCCCGGCTGATCATCGATCAACCGGGCTTTTTAATTGCCTGAAGAGGACTTACTTCTTCAAGCCGTAATGCTCATCCAGCATGCCTGGGGCGTTCGGCGTCTTTGGCGCGTAGTCCCGTGGTGGCTCCTGGTTTTCCCGTGGCGGGGTCAGGCGTTCCCGTGGGGTTTGCGGTGCATCGGAATGCAACGCGGCCAGCAGACGCTGACGGGTGATGTCGTCGAGGGCCAGGCGGTTAGCGCCATCGGCGAGGTGATCCTGTACTTCCTGGTAGCTCTGGGTGAGCTTCTTGACCAGGGTCGCGGTGCTGTTGAAGTGGGTAACAACCTCGTTCTGATAACTGTCAAAACGTTCCTGAATGTCATCCAGCTGACGCTGCGTGCGGTTAGGCGCGGCATTCGGCAGCAAGCGAGCAACCAGGAATCCAATGGCGACACCGGCAACCAGGGCAAGAGTCGGCAACAACCAAACTAAGAGCGAGTGTTCCACGAGTCCTTCCTCTATAAACGGCTTTGCTTTACGTTAACGGCTCGGACCTGCGCTGTATACCGCGATTAAGCTCGCAATGATGCCATGCACAGACTTTTAGCTAGACGAGTCGACCCTTTGAGAGGTCACGGAGTTCATTCCTTGCTCATGCGTGAAACCCCCGTTTTGATCGATGGCCCGGTAGGCCAATTGGAAGCCCTGTACCTGGATCACCCCGAGCCACGTGGCCTGGCGCTGATCTGCCACCCTAACCCGGTGCAGGGTGGGACCATGCTCAATAAAGTTGTATCGACCCTGCAACGTACCGCCCGCGATGCCGGTTTGATTACCTTGCGTTTCAATTACCGTGGCGTCGGCGCCAGTGCCGGCACGCACGATATGAGCACCGGTGAAGTGGACGATGCCGAAGCGGTCGCCACGTGGCTGCGGGAAAAACACCCTGATCTGCCGATCACCCTGCTTGGGTTTTCCTTCGGCGGCTACGTGGCTGCCAGCCTTGGCGGGCGCCTGGAAGCCAAGGGTGAAAAACTCGCGCACCTGTTCATGGTCGCCGCTGCGGTGATGCGCCTGCGCGATACCGACACACTTCCCCAAGGCTGCCCACTGACCTTGATCCAACCGGAAACCGACGAAGTGGTCGACCCGCAACTGGTCTACGATTGGTCCGCCGCCCTGAAACGCCCCCATGAGCTGCTGAAAGTGGCAGAATGCGGACACTTTTTTCACGGCAAGCTGACCGATCTCAAGGATCTGGTGCTGCCGCGTCTCTCGAATTGATAGCAGTCTGATAAGCGATTACCCATGACGACTCGTACCCGTATCCTCACCGGCATCACCACCACCGGCACGCCGCACCTGGGCAACTACGCCGGTGCGATCCGCCCGGCAATCCTGGCCAGCCAGGACGCGAATGCCGACTCGTTCTACTTCCTGGCCGACTACCACGCCCTGATCAAATGCGATGACCCGCAGCGTATCCAGCGCTCGCGTATGGAAATCGCCGCGACCTGGCTGGCCGGTGGCCTGGATGTGAACCGGGTGACGTTCTATCGGCAGTCGGACATCCCGGAAATCCCCGAGCTGACCTGGCTGCTGACCTGCGTGGCCGCCAAGGGCCTGCTCAACCGCGCCCACGCCTACAAAGCCTCGGTGGACAAGAACGTGGAAACCGGCGAAGACCCGGATGCGGGCATCACCATGGGCCTGTACAGCTACCCGGTGCTCATGGCGGCGGACATCCTGATGTTCAACGCGCACAAAGTGCCGGTGGGTCGCGACCAGATCCAACACGTGGAAATGGCCCGTGACATTGGCCAGCGCTTCAACCACCTGTTCGGCAACGGCAAAGAATTCTTCACCATGCCCGAGGCGTTGATCGAAGAAAGCGTCGCCACTTTGCCGGGCCTGGATGGCCGCAAGATGTCGAAGAGCTACGACAACACCATCCCGTTGTTCACCAGCGCCAAGGACATGAAGGACGCCATCTCGCGGATCGTTACCGACTCCCGCGCGCCTGGCGAAGCCAAGGACCCGGACAATTCGCACCTGTTCACCCTGTACCAGGCGTTTGCCAGCAAGGCCCAGGAAGAAGAGTTCCGCGCCGAGCTGCTGCAAGGGCTGGGTTGGGGCGAGGCGAAAAGCCGTCTGTTCCAGCTGCTGGATGGCCAACTGGGCGAAGCCCGTGAGCGCTACCATCAACTGATGTCACGCCCATCGGACATGGAAGACCTGCTGCTGGTCGGTGCCAAGAAGGCCCGTGCCGTGGCGGCACCGTTCCTGGCTGAACTGCGCGAAGCGGTGGGCCTGCGTTCGTTCGTCAACCAGGCTGCGGCGCCGGTTGCGGCCAAGAAGAAAGCGGCGAAAGCTGCACGGTTCGTGAGCTTTCGCGAAGACGATGGCAGCTTCCGCTTCCGCCTGCTGGCGGCGGATGGTGAGCAACTGCTGCTGTCGCGCCACTTTGCCGATGGCAAGGCGGCGGGCGTGGTGACCAAGCAGCTGCAGAGCGGTGACGCTTTGGACGTACGCACTGAGGCCCTGGGCTTCAGCGTATGGCTGGACGGTTCCGCCGTGGCAGACAGCGCCGAGTTCGCCGACGAAGCATCCCGTGATGCCGCCATCGAAGCCTTGCGCGTTGCGTTGACCCCCCTCGAGGATTAACCCGACCAAGGGTTGATTGCCATTATCCAGGGCCGTCGTTACAGTGACGGCCCGTTTTTGTTGCCTTGCTAACGAATTATGACGCCCCTAGAACGATATCAAGCTGATCTGAAACGCCC
>NZ_JBYVMD010000068.1:0-22461 GCF_058145955.1 Pseudomonas sp. A39 | reverse complement strand
CGAGACTTTCAGGTACGAGTTCGTGGCCAGTGGCGGGCCGATGCAAATGCTTTCGTCCGCCAGTTTCACGTGCATCAATTCGGTATCGGCCGTCGAGTAAACAGCGACGGTCTTGATGCCCTCTTCCTTACAGGCGCGCAGGATACGCAGCGCGATCTCGCCGCGGTTGGCGATCAGGACTTTTTGCAGTTTCTTCGCAGGTTTCAACATCGAAGGCGCTCCGCGGTTCAAACGATGGTGAACAGCGGCTGGTCGTACTCAACCGGCTGACCGTTTTCTACCAGGATGGATTCGATGACGCCGGCTTTTTCAGCCGTGATGTGGTTCATCATTTTCATCGCTTCTACGATGCAGATGGTGTCGCCCACTTTCACGGTCTTGCCGACTTCAACGAAGGCTGGCGAGGTCGGTGCCGGGGTGCGGTAGAACGTACCGACCATTGGCGACTTGACCACGAAGCCGTTCAGCGCAGGCGCGGCTGGGGCGGCAGGTGCGGCGGCAGCAGGGGCGGCGGCCGGTGCAGCAGCGGCTGGCGCCGGTGCTTGCATCTGTGGCGCGTAGAACTGCTGGGCCGGGGTCTTGCTGTGACGGCTGATCCGTACGGACTCTTCGCCTTCCTTGATTTCCAGCTCGTCGATACCGGATTCTTCCAGCAGTTCGATCAGTTTCTTAACTTTACGGATATCCATGAATCATCAACTCCCAAGGGTCGGTCAGGGGCGCTTGGCCGGTTGTTCAAGCTGTTCCAGGGCGGCCTCCAGGGCCAGTCGGTAACCGCTGGCGCCAAGGCCGCAGATCACTCCTACCGCTACGTCGGAGAAGTAAGAGTGATGGCGGAAAGGTTCGCGTTTGTGCACGTTCGACAAATGCACTTCGATGAATGGGATGCTCACCGCCAGCAACGCGTCACGTAATGCAACGCTTGTGTGTGTAAAAGCGGCGGGATTGATCAGGATAAAGTCCACGCCTTCGCCGCGTGCGGCATGGATGCGATCAATCAATTCGTACTCGGCATTGCTTTGCAGGTAGAGCAGATGGTGGCCGGCTTCACGGGCCCTGCGTTCAAGATCGAGGTTGATCTGATCGAGGGTCACTGCCCCGTAGACGCCCGGTTCACGGGTGCCGAGCAGGTTCAGGTTGGGTCCGTGAAGAACCAGTAAGGTCGCCATCGGCTGTTCCTTGTTATTGATGTGGGTACGGCAGAACTCGGCGACTATGCCGCAAAGCCTTTGTGACTGTCCAGTTCTATGCAGTAGGCGGCACGATTAGCGAGGATTGCGCAAAATTTGTGACTACGGGCCGGGATCCGGTCATTGGCGAGACAGCGTTGAATCCGGTGGAGATTAATGTGGGAGGGTGCTTGCTCTCGATGGCGGTGCATCAGTCAACACATACAGTGGCTGACACCCCGCAATCGGGAGCAAGCCCCCTCCCACCTTTTGATCTCCACGGGGCAATAGATCAGGTCAGACGCGGAAGGCCTGCACCGCCGTATTGAGCTGCCCACCCAGCACCAGCAAATGCTCGCCCTGGCTGCGGCCCTGGCCAATGCGCAGCAGATTATCCTCGCCCAACTGGTGAATCCGCTCGCTGTTGTCGCGAATCTCACTGACGGCACCACTTTGCTGTGCCGTCACATCCGCGATGCGCACGGCTGTTTCGGAAATGGTCTGGATGGCGCCGACGATTTCATCCAGCGCGCCGTCCGCGGCCTGGGCCTGCTGGGCGGTAGCTTCGGCGTGTTCGACCTGCGCGCGCATGCCTTGTACCGATTGGTGGGCGGCGCTTTGCAGACCGGCGATCAGGGTCTGGATTTCTGCGGTCGCGCCGGCAGTGCGCTGGGCCAGGGAACGGACTTCGTCGGCGACCACGGCAAACCCACGGCCGGCTTCACCGGCGCGGGCGGCCTCGATAGCCGCGTTGAGGGCCAGCAGGTTGGTCTGGTCGGCAATCGAGCGGATCACCGTCAGCACGCCGCCGATGGTGGCCGATTCTTCGGCGAGTTTTTCGATCATCTGCGCGTTTTGTTGCACTTCGCCCACCAGGGCATGCAGCCCGGTCAGGCTCAGGCCGATCACACGCTGGCCTTGCTCCACCGCCTGGCCCGCGCTTCGGCTGGCGCCGGCGGCCTGGCTGGCATCGCCGGCGACTTGCTGGATGGTCGCTTCCAGTTCACCCAGCGAATCGCGGATCTGCGCCGTGTCCCCAGCCTGGCGTTCGGCGCCGTCGTGCAGGCCGCTGCTCAGTTCGGCGAGGGCGCGGCTGCTGCCCGCGACTTCCTCGGCATTGCCGCGAATCGTGCCGACCAGGTCCACCAGGTAGGCGCGCAGGCGGTTCAGTGAGGCTTCGATATCGTGGAGTTCGCGGTTGGTCTTGCCCAAGGCAATCGGCCGGCTGAAGTCACCTTCGGCCCAGGTCGACAGGGCGGGTGCCAGGTTGGTCAGCACCCGTGCCAAGCGTCGTTGCAGGGTGTCGATCAGCAGCGCGATCAGCAGGATCAGGCCGATCATCACCCCTTGCATCACACGCACTTCGCCCTGGATCGCACCGTGCTGTGCGCGCACAACCGGTTCCAGGCCCGCAATGGCCTCCTGCACGGCGTTGATTTTCAGGCGGGTGCGGGCGGCCAGGTCAGCGCGTTGCTGGATTTGTTCGCGGGTGCGCTTGAGTTCAGCGGGATAGCGGGTCAGCAGGCTGTTGAGTTCGCGTTTGAGGTCGACACCGGTGTCCTGGGCTTCGGCTTTTTCACTGTTTTCCAAGCCCATCATGGCGGAGAAATCATCGGCGCCGGATTCGGCACTGGCCTTCACCCCCAGCAAGGGCAGTTGCTCCAACAGGTCGGCCTGGGTGCGGATATTGGCGACTTCGCGCTCCACATCCGTGGCCAATTCCGCGCGCCCGCTGCTCACCAGTTTGTCGCGGGCCAGGGACAGCTTGGCCAGGTGCTGGGATGCCGCCAGCAGTGGGGGCAAGTAACGCGCAGCTTCGGCAGAATTCACGCCGCTGGCGTATTGGCTCAGTTGCTCCAGGTTCGCGCCCAATTCGCGCTCGGCCTGCAGCAGCAAGGCTTGTGGGTCGCCAGCCAGCTTGCCGGCAGCCAGCAAGTCGGTCTTGCTGAACGCATCCAGGTCGACCAGGCTGGGCCGCAGGTTTTGTGCGAGGTCCGCAGGCAGTTCATCCAGATGCTGCAACAGGCTTTCCAGGCTCTGGCCGGCGCTGCTCAGGCGCAAGGCATCGCCACTGGCCAGGTAGTCGTCGATGTTGCGTGCAGCCTGGTTCTGGAAGGTCTGCGACAGGCCCAGGTAACGTTCCATCAGCAGATAAGGCCGCTCCAGCGCCCGTTGCGACCACCACAGCGTCGCCCCCAGCGCCAGGCACACGGCCACCAGAAGAAGGGTATTGAGATTGGTCAGCAGCTTCAGGCGCATGCGTGGTATCAACCGACAGCAAAAGATAAGTGCCTGAAGTTATTGCGTTTGCGTTACAGCGTTATGACCGAATCAGTGGATTCCGATGAAAAGATGGCACTTTGCTTTGATGCGCGCGCAGCCTGCACGCGGTTGCGCCCGGCGTGCTTGGCGCGGTACAGCGCCTCGTCGGCCTGGGCGGCCATCATCAGGCTGTCGGAGTCGTCGCACAGCTCCACCAGCCCGGCGCTGAACGTGCACCATAAATCCTGCGGTTGGGCCGGGTAGTGGATTTCGGCAAAGCGGCCACGGATTTCATCCAGCACCTTGCAGGCCGATTCCAGGTCGGTGTCCGGCATCACAATGGCGAACTCTTCGCCGCCGTAGCGCCCGATGTAGTCGGTCTTGCGCAGGCGCTGCTTGAGAAACAGCGCCAGGCTTTTGATCACGCGGTCACCCATGGGGTGGCCGTGGCTGTCATTGACCCGCTTGAAGTGGTCGATATCCAGCATGGCAAAGCTCAGCGGCTTGTTCTCGCGGCGTGCGCGGAAGCTGCAGTCTTCAAGCAGTTGCAGGATGTGGGTGTGGTTGTACAGGCCGGTCAGGCTGTCGCGCACCATCCGTGCCTTGAGGTTGCGTGCGCGAGCGGCGCGGTTGCGCACGGTGGTGATCAGGTGGCGCGGCTTGATCGGCTTGGTGAGGAAGTCGTCGCCGCCTTCGCTCATGGCGTCCAGTTGTTTATCCAGGTCGTCCTCGGCCGACAGGTAGATGATCGGTACGCTGACATAACGGTCGTTATGGCGGATCACCTTGGCCAGTTCGGTACCGGTACAGGCGGGCATATACATGTCGAGGATGATCAGGTCGGGCTGGAAGTCCGCCAGCTCAGCCATGGCCTGGATCGGTTCGATCAGCGTGCGGGTGACGATACCGGCGCTGTTGAGCAGCCGCTCGGTGTGCAGCGCCTGGGCCCGCGAATCGTCGATGATCAGCACCTTATACGGCTCGTACTGGGCGACGCAGGTCAGCACTTCGATTTTTTCCAACAGGCTTGAAGCTTCCAGCGTCCCAGTCAGGAACTCCTGGCCCCCGGCGCGCACGGCGGCCAGCCGGGTAGGGGTGTCGGTCTCGTGCAGGCTGAAGAACAGCAGCGGCAGTTTGTGCTCCAGGCCTTCCTGGGCTTCGGCGGCGAGCTTGAGGCCCATGCCGGTGCCGCAGAAATCCACGTCCATCACAATCGCCGAAGGCAGGCGCTCGGCCATCACCGCGCGAAACGCGGCCACGCTGTCGAGGGATTGGGCGCTCAAACCGAAGAATTCCAGCTGCTTGGCCAGCCGCTCGGCGCGGTCGTGATCGGCCAGCATGACGTAGATCGGCTTGCGCATCGGCGGCAGGAAGGTTTGTTCCAGCTGGTCACCCTGGCGCAGGCCGGTGCGGGACAGGCGCTGCATCAAGCGATTGAGTTCGGTGATCAGGTGGCTGCTGAGGCGCCCACGGTTCTCGTCGACTGCCTTGAGGGAGTCGCCGATGTGTTGCGCCAGCTGGCGGTGTTCCGGTTGTTCGAAGCGCTCGGCAAACCGCAGCAGGCGCAAATTGGCCTCGCTGAGTTCGGAAAGGTCGGTGCCGGACCACTCGCTGCGTTGCAGGCGCTGCCAGATCTCAAGAATTTGACGTGCCTGATGAATTACCCGCTGGGCAAAATGCTGCTTGAGACGCTCACGGCTGGGGTCTTCTGGCTCGGTCATATCCTGACTACTAGTTAGGGTGCATGCTGAGGTCGACTGATGGCTCTATGCTAGCACCTCTTTTCCTTGGGATGAGTGTCATGCATCAATAAACTGTGTGTTCCGGGTATTCAGTTGCTGACCCGGTGGTCGCGCAGCGTAAAAAGCGTGCATCCTTTATAGTCGAATACCCTCTGTGCGCCAGTTTGGTGAAAAGCCCCGCACGCGCGGGCACGATGGGGTAGGGTTGTGGTCGGAGTGTTTGAACGCACGCCATCAATTCAAGTGCATGAACTCAAGTGATTGAAAGGATATCGCCATGCTGGACTGGAAAAACCGTGCAGGCAGTGCCAAAGGCCCCGCCCCTGAGCCCAAGTCGGCCAACCGCAGTTATCTTCGTACCGTGCTGATGAGCCGTGCCGTGCTCAGCGTGCTCGGCCTGTACCTGCTGGTCACCGGCGCCTTGGGCTGGTACTGGAGCGAAGAGCCGGCACTGTTTCCGGTCCAGCAGAACGCGCAGATTGCCGCCGAAAAAGACGGCAAGCAGATGGTGGTGGGCTTTACCACCGTCGAAACCCTCAAGACCGTGGTCGGCACCTTGCTGAACAAGCCCGGCGGCTACATTTCCAACGACCGTTTCCCGCCAGGCCTGTGGATGGACAACATGCCGAGCTGGGAATATGGCGTGCTGGTGCAGGTGCGCGACCTGACCCGCGCCTTGCGTAAAGACTTCGCCCGCTCGCAGTCGCAGTCGGCCGAAGACGCCGATCTGGCCAAGGCCGAGCCGCGCTTTAACTTCGACAACAAGAGCTGGGTGCTGCCATCCAGTGAATCGGAATACCAGGAAGGCATCAATTCCCTGAGCCGCTATGAAGCGCGCTTGTCCGACCCGAACCAACGCGGCGCACTGTTCTACGCGCGTGCCGATAACCTGAACAACTGGCTGGGCGATGTCGCCACCCGCCTGGGCTCGCTGTCGCAACGCCTGTCGGCCAGTGTCGGCCGGGTAAAACTCAACACCGCACTGAAAACCGAAGCCTTGGCTCCGGGTGAAGTGCCGCAGGTCGATGAAGAAGTGGTGGAAACCCCATGGATGCAGATCGACAACGTGTTCTACGAAGCACGCGGCCAGGCCTGGGCCCTGTCGCACCTGTTGCGCGCCATCGAAGTCGACTTTGCCGACGTGCTGGCCAAGAAGAACGCCACTGTCAGCGTGCGCCAGATCATTCGTGAGCTGGAGGCCTCGCAAGAGCCGGTGTGGAGCCCAATGATCCTTAACGGCAGCGGCTTTGGCGTATTGGCCAACCACTCGCTGGTGATGGCCAACTACATTTCCCGGGCTAACGCTGCGGTGATCGATTTGCGTCAGCTGCTCAACCAAGGTTGATGATGGACGCTACTCAAAAGGAGGCCGCCCACCGCGCGGCTTCCGATGCCGAACTGATCTGCTGGGTCGATGAGCAGGACACTCTGCTCGGCAGTCTTGTCAGGGCCGATCTGCGCCAGCGCGGGTTGATCGGCCGTTGCACCTTTATCTTCCTGTTCAATTCGGCCGGTGAGCTGTGTGTGCACCGGCGCACCCTGAGCAAAGCCATGTACCCCGGTTTCTGGGACACGGCGGCGGGTGGGATGGTAGCGGCGGGTGAATCCTATGCCGTGTCTGCTGCCCGAGAGCTGGAAGAAGAGTTGGGTGTCGGCGGGGTGGAATTGGTCGAACACGACCATTTCTACTTCGAAGATGGCGACAGCCGGCTCTGGTGCAAATCCTACTCGGCAGTCTGGGATGGGCCGCTGCGCCTGCAGCCGGAAGAGGTCATGGAAGCGCGCTTTTTGCCTATAGGCACTGTCCTGCAGGAGGCCGAACAAAAGCCTTACTGCCCGGACGCCCAAGAGGGGCTGCGACGTTATCTGGCCTCACGTCGCTAAAGTTGCATAAATTGGCGCCATTTGGCTCTTAGCAAGTCGGCTTTTTGTGGTTACACTGCGCGACTTTTCACCCGAACCACCCTGGTGGTTCGGTAGCGCTGCCCCTGCCTGAGTGGGGCTTCGCGGTTGGTGACTCGCCTCTTTTAACCAGAGCCGAGCGCTGGCCAGTCTTTGTCCTCCCAAGAGGATTGCCGGTGGCCAAAAAAGCCGCATCCTTCGCCGCCCTTGGTGGCCTGGTATTTTCCACCGATGCAGGTCGACACTGCCCGGACTGTCGTCAGCCCGTGGATTCGTGTACCTGCAAACAGACCCTGATCCCTGAAGGCGACGGTATTGCCCGCGTGCGCCGCGAAAGCAAAGGCCGTGGCGGCAAGACGGTGACCACCATCACCGGCGTGCCGTTGGCCGAAGAGGCGCTGAAGGAACTGGCCACCACGCTGAAAAAGCGCTGTGGCACCGGTGGCGCGTTGAAAGACGGGGTCATCGAGATCCAGGGCGATCACGTCGAGTTGCTGTTGGCCGAGCTGATCAAGCTCGGGTACAAGGCCAAGAAGTCCGGCGGCTGAAAGCCTCTTCCCAACCTGTGTCTAAACTCTGTCCTGCGCGTGGGGTCTACCTTGCTTGCAGGCAAATCGTCATTTTCATTCTTTAGACTGCGCCAGCCTCGAACCAGGGGCGGTGCCTTCGACTTCATATATAGGGGACTTCGATGTCCGTACGACGCACACGCAAAGACGATGGCAGCCAATGGACAGTTGCGGACAGCCGCAGTGTTTACGGGATTCGCCATTGGGGGGCCGGTTATTTCGCGATCAATGAAGCCGGTCGCGTAGAAGTTCGTCCGAACGGTCCGAACAGTACGCCCGTCGACTTGTACGAGCAGGTCGATGAACTGCGTAAAAGCGGCCTGTCCCTGCCGTTGCTGGTGCGCTTTCCTGACATCCTGCAAGATCGCGTCCGCCAATTGACCGGTGCCTTCGATTCGAATATCGAGCGCCTCGAGTACCAGAGCAAGTACACCGCGCTGTACCCGATCAAAGTGAACCAGCAGGAAGCGGTGATCGAGAACATCATCGCCACCCAGAACGTGTCCATCGGCCTGGAAGCCGGCTCCAAGCCTGAGCTGCTGGCGGTATTGGCCCTGGCGCCGAAGGGCGGCACTATCGTCTGCAACGGTTACAAGGACCGTGAGTTCATCCGCCTCGCGCTGATGGGCCAGAAGCTCGGCCACAATGTGTTCATCGTGATCGAGAAAGAATCTGAAGTTGAGCTGGTGATCGAAGAGGCTGCCAGCCTTAAGGTCAAGCCCCAGGTCGGCCTGCGCGTGCGCTTGTCGTCGCTGGCGTCGAGCAAATGGGCGGACACCGGTGGCGAGAAGTCCAAGTTCGGTCTGTCGGCGGCGCAGTTGCTGTCCGTGGTCGAGCGCTTCCGCGCGGCGGGCCTGGACCAGGGCATCCGCCTGCTGCACTTCCACATGGGTTCGCAGATCGCCAACCTGGCCGACTACCAGCACGGTTTCAAGGAAGCCATCCGTTACTACGGCGAGTTGCGCAACCTCGGCCTGCCAGTGGACCACATCGACGTGGGCGGTGGCCTGGGCGTGGACTACGACGGTACTCACTCGCGTAACGCCAGCTCGATCAACTACGACATGGACGACTACGCCGGCGTGGTCGTGGGCATGCTCAAGGAGTTCTGCGACGCGCAGAGCCTGCCGCACCCGAACATCTTCTCCGAAAGCGGCCGTTCCCTGACCGCGCACCACGCCATGTTGGTGGTGCAGGTGACCGACGTCGAGAAACACAACGACGAAATCCCGGTCATCGAAAACAAGGAAAGCCTGCCGGAAACCGTGCAATGGCTGGTAGACCTGCTGGGCCCGACCGACATCGAGATGGTCACCGAAACCTACTGGCGCGCCACCCACTACATGAGCGATGTGGCCACCCAGTACGCCGACGGCAAACTGACCCTGGCCGAAAAAGCCCTGGCCGAACAGTGCTACTTCGCCGTGTGCCGCCGCCTGCACAACTCGTTGAAAGCCCGCCAGCGCTCGCACCGCCAGGTGCTGGATGAACTCAACGACAAGCTGGCCGACAAGTACATCTGCAACTTCTCGGTGTTCCAGAGCCTGCCGGACACCTGGGCCATCGGCCAGGTACTGCCGATCCTGCCGCTGCACCGCCTCGACGAAGAGCCGCTGCGCCGTGCCGTGCTGCAAGACCTGACCTGCGACTCGGACGGCAAGATCAAGCAGTACGTCGACGAGCAAAGCATCGAAACCAGCTTGCCGGTACACGGCTTGAACGAAGGTGAAGACTACTTGCTGGGTATCTTCCTGGTGGGGGCTTACCAGGAAATCCTGGGGGACATGCACAACCTGTTCGGCGACACCGACTCGGTGAATATCTACCAGCGTGAAGATGGTTCGGTGTACAGCGCCGGGATCGAGACGCACGATACCATCGAAGACATGCTGCGCTATGTGCATTTGTCGCCGGAAGAGCTGATGACGCATTACCGTGACAAGTGTGCGAGCGCGAAGATCAGTGCGGCGGAGCGTACGCAGTTCCTGGATGCCTTGCGTCTGGGGCTGACGCGTTCGTCCTACCTGTCCTCGTAAAAAATGTGGGAGGGGGCTTGCCCCCCTCCTACTTTTGACGCAGTGCTAATCCTGAAATTGTCTGAGGGCTGAGCAATGTTGAGTCAATGGCTGCAAGTGCTCACGCTGGCAATGGCAGCATGCTTGGCCGCCTGCTCCCCGATCAAAGTCCTCAACGCCCTCACCCCTTCCGATACCTTCACCAAAACCGCTGCCATCGCCTACGGCGATGATTCCCGCCAGAAACTCGATGTCTACCGGCCTGCGCCTGCTATCTCCAGCGCGCCGGTGGTGGTTTTCTTCTACGGCGGCAGCTGGAACAGCGGCTCCAGGGATGACTACGGTTTCGTCGGCGAAGCCCTGGCTTCACGTGGCATTGTCGTAGTGATTGCCGATTACCGGCTCTACCCTCAAGTGCGCTACCCCGCGTTTCTCCAGGACGGCGCCCGAGCGGTGGCCTGGACCCATCAGCACATCGCCGACTACGGCGGTGACCCGCAGCAGCTCTACCTGATGGGCCACAGCTCCGGTGCGTACAATGCTGCCATGCTCGCGCTGGACGCGCGATGGCTTGAGCACGTGAACCTGTCACCGTCGATGCTCAAGGGCTGGATCGGCCTGGCTGGGCCTTATGACTTCCTGCCGATTGAAAACCCGGAGGTAAAACCGGTGTTTTTCTTCCCCGATTCACCGCAGGATTCCCAGCCGATCAACCACGTCAGCGCCGGCGCACCGCCGAGCCTGTTGATGGCCTCGACCGACGACAAGCTGGTCAACCCCTCGCGTAATACCGGCGGCCTGGCCAACACGTTGCGGGCGGCGGGCGTGCCGGTTGAAACCTTCTACTTCGGCAAGACCAATCACCAGACGCTGGTGGCCGCGCTCTCCAAGCCGCTGCGCTGGCTGGCACCGGTACTGGATCGGGTCACGGCGTTTATCCAAGCCACTGATCCTGCCGGTTCAATCGCCAGGCAATCGCCCACAAAGTGAGGCTGCGCAGGGCCATGAACAGCAGGAAGGTTATCCACAGGCCGTGATTCCCCAAACCCTGCAACGCCCACGCGATTGGCAACGTCAGCAACAGGGTCAGCAGCATGCCGTTGCGCATTTCCCGTGCGCGGGTCGCACCGATGAACAAGCCGTCCAGCAAGTAACTCCACACTGCAATCAACGGCAGTAGCGCCAGATAGGGCAAGTAGATGTCGGCGGTTTCGCGCACGCTGGGGATATCGGTCTGCATGGCGATAAACAGGTGGCCGGCGAAGGTGAACAGCAGGGCAAAACCAACGCTGGCGATCAGTGACCAACCGCCGGCCACCACCAGTGAGCGGCGCAGGGATGGGCGGTCGTGGGCGCCGATCGCGTGACCGCACAGGGCTTCGACCGCGTGGGCCAATCCATCCAGGGCGTGGGCCGTCAGTAACAGGCCGTTGAGCAATAGCGCGTTGGCCGCCACGGTAGCGTCGCCAAGGCGGGCGCCTTGCACCGTGATCATGAAAAACACCGATTGCAGCGCGAGGCTGCGGATGAAAATGTCGCGGTTGACCGCCAGCAGCGGGCGCCAGCTCTCCCAGCGTTTCAACGCCGCCCAGGCGAGATGGCCGGGGTAGGCGCGCAGGGCTTTTTGCGTGAGCGCCAGGCCGAGCAGGGCGCCGGTCCATTCGGCGACGACGGACGCGCGTGCCGAACCGACCACACCCCAATCCAGGCCAAGGACGAACCACAGGTTGAGGGCGATGTTGACCAGGTTGGTGGTCAGCAGGATCGCCAAGGGCGCGCGGGCGTTCTGCGTGCCGAGGAACCAGCCGACCAGTGCGTAGCTGGCCAACGCGGCGGGCAGGCCGAACAGGCGGGTGTGGAAGAAGTCCTGGGTCAGTTGATTCAGTTCGGGAGAGGGTTGCATCCATTCCAGGGCCAGATGGCTCAGGGGGATGCCCACTGTGCCTAATAGCATCGCCAGGCCCAGCGCCAGCAGCAGGCCTTGCAGCAGGATTTGCCGCAGTGCGGCGCCATCGTTGCGCCCGGCGGCTTGCGCGGCAAAGCCGGTGGAACCCATGCGCAGGAAGCCCATGGCCCAGGCAAGAAAGGTATACAGGCTGGCTCCGACCGCCACGGCGCCCAGTTGATGGGCATGGGGCAGGTGGCCGATGACCATGCTGTCGACCAGGGCCACCAGGGGCACCGAGATATTCGACAGGATCATCGGCGCAGCCAGGGCCCAGACGCGGCGGTGGGTGGGGCGGTGGCGCCAGTCAGTGAGTAGGGTGTGCATGCGGGCTCCTTCAGAGGAGCGGCATTGTAACGGGCCCTTAATGTCACTGCAGAACCAATGTGGGAGGGGGCTCGCCCCCGATGGCAGTCTGTCAGTGGGTGAATCTGGAGCTGACCCACCGCCATCGGGGGCAAGCCCCCTCCCACATTTGGATCGTCAGCGTTTGTGGGATTTGGCTCCGCTCGCGTTCCCTCAAGAACCAAACCACCCTCCGTCGGTCAATGTGACCGGCACCTCATCGACCCCACTCGGGCTGATATATAGTTCACCCCTCGGATCCCTCTCACGACGAGTTCCCCATGCTTAACAAAGGACTGTTCCTTGCTTGCGCGCTGGCCCTGCTGAGCGCCTGTGATTCCTCCGATAAACCGGCTGCTCCGACCGCGCCTGCGGCAGCGACGGTTGCCCCCAAGCCGGCCAAGGCCGCCGTGGATGTGGCGGCGCTGAAGCAGCGCTACGCCGGGCGTGAATTGAGCGTGGTGGATGTGTCCGAGGTGCAGCTCGACGGGGCCAGTACCTTGTCGGTGAGCTTTTCCATTCCGTTGGATCCCGATCAGAAATTCGCTGACAAACTTCACTTGGTCGACAGCAAGTCGGGCAAGGTCGATGGTGCCTGGGAAATCTCCGACAACCTGATGGAGCTGCGCCTGCGTCACTTGGAGCCGCAGCGCAAGTTGGTGCTGACGGTTGACCCTGGTGTGAAGGCCGTAAATAACAACCTGCTGCCCGCCGAGTACATCGCCCGCCTGGAAACCCGCGACCTGCAAGCCACCGTCGGTTTCGCCAGCCGTGGCACGCTGCTGCCGACGCGCCTGGCCGAAGGCCTGCCGGTGATCGCGCTGAACGTCGACAAGATCGATGTCGAGTTCTTCCGCATCAAGCCCGAGTCCTTGCCGTCGTTCCTGGCGCAGTGGGGGCGCAACACCAGCCTGCAAAGCTATGAGTCCCGCGAACTGCTGCCGCTGGCCGATTTGGTCTACGGCGGTCGTTTCGACCTGAACCCGGCGCGTAACACCCGCGAAACCCTGTTGCTGCCGATCGCCGGCCTCAAGCAATTGCAGCAGCCGGGCGTGTACCTGGCGGTGATGCGTGCCTCGGGCACCTACAACTATTCCCAACCGGCGACGCTGTTCACCTTGAGTGATATCGGCCTGTCGGTGCACCGCTACGCCAATCGCCTGGACGTGTTTACCCAGGCGCTGGAAGGCGGCAAGGCGCTGGATGGCGTCGACCTCGAAGTGCTCGACGCCGAGGGCCGCGTGCTGGGCCAGGGCAAGACCGAGAAGGGGGGCCACGCTGAGTTGCCTTTGCCGAAAAAGGCCCAGGTGCTGCTCGCCAAGCAGGGCGAACAGACCAGTATGCTGCGCCTCGACAGCGCCGCGCTGGACCTGGCCGAGTTCGACATTGGCGGCCAACCGTCCCACCCTTTGCAGTTCTTTGTCTTTGGCCCGCGCGACCTGTATCGCCCCGGCGAAACCGTGCTGCTCAACGCTTTGCTGCGGGACAAGGATGGCAATGCCGTCAAACCGCAGCCGGTGAGCGTCGAAGTGCGTCGCCCGGATGAACAGGTGAGCCGCAAATTCGTGTGGGATGCCGATGCCTCCGGCCTCTATCAATATCAACTGCAACTGGCCGGCGAAGCGCCGACCGGGCGCTGGCAGTTGGTGTTCGACCTGGGTGATGGCAAGCCGCAGTTGTATGAATTCCTTGTCGAAGACTTCTTGCCCGAGCGCCTGGCGCTGGAACTCAAGGGCAGTGACACGCCGTTGAGCCCGGCAGACGACGCGGTGATCCAGGTCAACGGTCGTTACCTGTACGGCGCGCCTGCGTCGGGCAACCGGGTCAGTGGGCAAGTCTATGTGCGGCCGCTGCGCGAAGCGGTCAAGTCGCTGCCCGGTTACCAGTTCGGTTCCGTCACCGAAGAAGAGCTGAGCCAGGATTTCGAGCTGGACGAGAGCGTGCTCGACGCCAAGGGCCAGGAAGCACTGACCCTGGAAAGCAAATGGGCCGAGGCCAAGTCACCGCTGCAACTGATCGTACAGGCCAGCCTGCAAGAGTCGGGCGGGCGGCCGATCACGCGGCGCCTGGTGCAGCCGATCTGGCCGGCCGAGCAACTGCCGGGCCTGCGCGGGTTGTTTGACGGCACGGAAACCAACGGCGATGGCCCGGCGGAATTCGAAGTGCTGCTGGCCAACCAGGACGGGCAGAAACTCGCCGCGCCAAACCTCAAGGTGCGCCTGGTGCGCGAGCGTCGCGATTACTACTGGAACTACTCCGAGAACGATGGCTGGAGCTATCACTTCAACGAGAAATTCCTCAACCTCGACGAACAGACCCTGAACATCAAGGCCGGCGACACCGCCAAGGTCAGCTTCCAGGTGGAGTGGGGCCCTTACCGCGTTGAAGTGGAAGACCCGCAGACCGGCTTGGTCAGCAGCTTGCGTTTCTGGGCCGGCTACCAGGCTCAGGACAACACCGAAGGCGGTGCCGTGCGGCCGGACCAGGTCAAGCTGGCGCTGGATAAACCGGCGTATGGCGATGGCGACACAGCCAACGTCACCGTCACGCCGCCGGCGGCCGGTAAAGGCTACCTGCTGGTGGAGTCTGCCGAAGGGCCGCTGTGGTGGCAGGAAATCGATGTGCCGGCCGAAGGCAAAAGCTTCGCTGTGAAGCTCGACCCGACATGGTCGCGCCATGACCTGTACGTGAGCGCCTTGGTGATTCGCCCGGGCGAGCGCAAAGCCAATATCACCCCAAAACGTGCAGTAGGCCTGCTGCACCTGCCGCTGGATCGCACCCAACGCAAACTGGGCGTGACCCTCACCGCGCCGGAAAAAATGCGCCCCAAACAACCGCTGACGGTGAAGATCGCTGCTAAAAATGCCGATGGCAGCGTGCCCAAGCAGGTGCATGTGTTGGTGGCGGCGGTGGACGTGGGCATCCTCAATATCACTGAATACCCGACGCCGGACCCGTACTCCAGCCTGTTCGGCCGCAAGGCCTACGGCGTGGACCAATTCGATATCTATGGCCAGTTGATCGAAGCCGGGCAGGGCCGCCTGGCCAGCCTGGCGTTTGGTGGCGACGCGGCGTTGGCCAAGGGCGGCAAGCGCCCGGACACCAGTGTGACCATCGTCGCCCTGCAAAGCGCGCCGGTGACCTTGAATGAGCAAGGCGAGGGCGAAGTCAGCGTCAACATTCCCGACTTCAACGGCGAACTGCGCCTGATGGCCCAGGCCTGGACCGATGATCGCTATGGCATGGCCGAAGCCAAAACGGTGATCGCCGCGCCGCTGATCGCCGAGCTGTCGGCACCGCGCTTCCTCGCCGGGGGGGACCAGACGACATTGGCGCTGGACCTGTCCAACCTGTCGGGCAAGGCGCAGAAGCTGGAGGTGCAACTGAGCGCCGACGGGCAGTTGGAGTTGGTCAACAGTGGCGCGCAAACCGTTGAGCTGAAACCAGGCCAGCGCACCACCCTGCGCATCCCGGTGAAAGCGTGGGGCGGGTTGGGCCAGGGCAAGGTCAAGGTGACGGTGAACGGCCTGGACCTGCCGGGCGAGACCCTGCCGCCGTTTACCCGTGAGTGGACCCTGGGCGTGCGGCCTGCCTACCCGGCGCTGCTCAAGCATTACCGTGCGGTGCTCAAGGATCAGCCATGGACTCTGCCGGTGGGCACCCTGGATCAATTCGATGCCTCGGGGCGCCAGGCACTGCTGAGCCTGTCGAGCCGGCCACCGCTGAACCTCGGTGCGCAGATCAGTGCACTCAAGGCCTACCCCTACGGTTGCCTGGAGCAGACCGCGAGCGGCCTGTACCCGTCGCTGTATGCCGACGATGCATTGCTCAAGCGCCTGTCGATCAAAGGCGAGTCGGACAGCGAGCGTAAACGCAAGATCGAGCTGGGCATCGAACGCCTGCTGGGCATGCAGCGCTACAACGGCAGCTTCGGTTTGTGGGGCGCTGATGGCGAAGAAGAATACTGGCTGACGGCTTACGTCACCGACTTCCTGCTGCGTGCCCGTGACCAGGGTTTTGCGGTGCCGCCTGAAGCGTTGAAAAAGGCCAGCGAGCGCCTGCTGCGGTATGTGCAGGAGCGTAACCTGATCGACGTCGACTACAGCGATAACGCCGACCACACCCGCTTTGCCGTGCAGGCCTACGCCGGCATGGTGCTGGCGCGCAGTCAGCAGGCGCCGCTGGGGGCGCTGCGCAGCATCTTCGAACGACGCAGCGATGCGCGCTCCGGTTTGCCGCTCGTGCAGTTGGCCATCGCATTGCAGAAGATGGGCGACCAACCCCGGGCGGACCAAGCCTTGCTCGCCGGGCTGGCGGCACAGCGCAATGCCAATGAATGGCTGGCCGACTACGGCAGCCCGCTGCGGGACCAGGCGATGATCCTGGCGCTGCTGGAAGAGAACGACCTGGCCAAAGGTAAGCGTGAGGAGCGCTTGTTCACCCTGTCGGACCAGTTGGCCGCCAGCCCGTATCTGTCGACCCAGGAGCGTAACGCGCTGCTCCTGGCCGGGCGCCTCGGGTTCGCCAAGCCGGATGCGAACTGGCAGGTGTCGCTCACCGGCAGTGGCGGTGTGCAGGAATTGAATAATCAGCAACCGACGCTGGCGTTGGAGGGCAAGTGGCTGTCCAGCGACTTGAGCCTGAGTAATCAGGGTGAGACACCGGTGTACCAGCAACTGACGATCTCGGGTTATCCACAGGTGCCACCCGCGCCTGGCGGTGACAACCTGAGCATCCGTCGCGAATACCTGGGCATGAACGGCCAGCCGCTGAACCTGCGCAGCCTCAACAGCGGTGATCTGGTGCTGGTGCATCTGGCGGTCAGTGCCAAGCAGCGTGTGCCGGATGCCCTTGTGGTGGATTTGCTCCCGGCCGGTTTGGAACTGGAAAACCAGAACCTGGCGCAAAGTGCCGCCAGCCTGGAAAACGCCAGCAGCCAGGTGAAGGAGTGGCGTGAGTCGATGCAGAACGCGTCGCTCAAGCATCAGGAGTTCAGGGACGACCGCTACGTGGCGGCGATCAATCTGGAAGGCTCTGGCACGACGCACCTGCTGTACCTGGCGCGTGCCGTGACACCGGGCACTTACCGCGTACCGCCGCCGCAGGTGGAGTCGATGTACCGGCCGAACTGGCAGGCGGTGGGAGAGACGCCGGCGGATCTGGTGATCAAAGGGCGCTGATATTTAAATGACGGAACTGGGTGCAAATGTGGGAGGGAGCAAGCCCCCTCCCACAGGTGATGTGTGGTGCTTTTGGGTCAGTGGACGACCCAGCTCAGGAGCCACAGGCCCAGCAGCAGCCAGATGATGCCCATGATGATCGAGGCGCGCATGAAGGCACGCACGGCCGAGTACAGCAGCATCAGGCCGATGATCAGGGTAATGATGCTGATGATCGAGGTGTCCATGCCCAACGTGCGGGACAGGCCGTCGATGAAGTTGCCACCGGCGTTGGTCAGGGCACCGAACAGGCCGCTGAGTCCGTCGACGATAAAGCGGATGACGGAACCGAGCGCTTGGCCCAACCATCCGAAAAAGCTTTCTACCTGCATGTGTGTGTCCTGATGAGAGGGTGGGCGTGTCTGTGCCTTTGGTTGTTATTGCAACAGGCTAGTTCCCTATAAGCATAGAGGTTTGCCAGTTTGAGTTTGCGTTTAGTTGCCCGCTGGACCCTGGCCAGCCTTTTGTTGGTGATCGCCTTGCTATGGCTGGCCGACCGCATCTGGCCGTTGCCCCTGCCCCAGGACGATCTGGCGCGGGTGGTGCTGGCTGAGGATGGCACGCCGTTGTGGCGGTTTGCCGATGCCAATGGGGTGTGGCGTTATCCGGTGCAGACCCGCGAGGTGTCGCCGTATTACCTGGAGGCGTTGCTGACCTATGAAGACCGTTGGTTTTACCAGCACCCCGGCGTAAACCCACTGGCGCTGGTACGGGCGACGTGGCAGAACCTCACCGGCACGCGGGTGGTGTCGGGCGGCAGCACCTTGTCGATGCAGGTGGCGCGGTTGTTGGATCCGCATTCGCGCACGTTCCATGGCAAGTTGCGCCAGTTGTGGCGCACGGCGCAGTTGGAATGGCACCTCTCCAAGGCAGAAATCCTTAACCTCTACCTGAACCGCGCACCGTTTGGCGGTACGTTGCAAGGCGTGGCGGCTGCCAGTTGGGCGTATCTGGGTAAATCGCCTTCACAGCTGACCCATGCCGAAGCCGCCTTGCTCGCCGTGCTGCCCCAGGCGCCCAGCCGTTTGCGTCCGGACCGTCACCCGCAACGCGCCCAGGAGGCCCGTGACAAAGTGTTGCGTCGACTCGCCGAGTTCCAGGTGTGGCCGCAAGCTGCCGTCGACGAAGCCCTGGAAGAACCGCTGCTGCTTGCCCCGCGCCTGGAGCCGAGCCTGGCGCCGTTGCTCGCGCGCCGCCTGAACCGCCCCGACAGCCCGCCGCTGATCCGCACCACCCTGGACGCCACCCTGCAACGCCGCCTTGAAGACCTGCTGCTGGGCTGGCGCGCGCGTTTGCCGGAGCACACCTCCGCCGCCATTCTGGTGGTGGAGGAAGAAACCATGGCCGTGCGTGCCTACCTCGGCTCGGTGGACATCAATGATGCCAAGCGCTTTGGCCATGTGGACATGATCAGCGCCCTGCGTTCGCCGGGCTCCACCTTGAAACCTTTCCTCTATGGCATGGCCCTGGACGATGGGCTGATTCACTCCGAATCCCTGTTGCAGGACGTACCCAGGCGTTATGGCGATTACCGGCCGGGCAACTTCTCGATGGGTTTTACCGGTGCGGTGCCGGCGAGCACGGCGCTGTCCAGTTCGCTCAACCTGCCGGCGGTGCAGTTGTTGGAAGCCTATGGGCCGAAGCGGTTTGCCGCCGAGATGCGCATCGGCGGCGTGCCTCTGGCATTGCCCGCATTGGCCGAGCCGAACCTGGCGCTGATCCTGGGCGGCGCAGGCAGTCGCCTCGAAGATCTGGTGAGCGGCTACAGCGCCTTCGCCCGGGACGGCAGGAGCGCCAATATTCGATTACAGCCGGACGACACGCTTAGGGAGCGACCGTTACTGTCGCCAGGGGCCGCCTGGATTGTGCGGCGCATCCTCAGTGGCCAGGCGCGGCCGGACCGCGACCCACGTGCCGAGTTGGTGCAGCGTCCCGTGCTGGCCTGGAAAACCGGCACCAGCTATGGCTTTCGCGATGCCTGGGCGATTGGCGTCGGCCCGCGTTATTTGATCGGTGTGTGGATCGGCCGACCGGACGGCACACCGGTGCCCGGCCAGTTCGGCCTGGCCTCCGCAGCGCCGTTGATGTTGCAGGTGCACGATGTGCTGACCAACCGCGACAGCCAGCGGGGCATCAGCGCGCCCGTCAAGCCGGTGCCGGCGAATGTCGGCGTGGCGGCGATCTGTTGGCCGTTGGGCCAGCCCATGAGCCGCAGCGACCCCAATTGCCGGCGCCAGCGCTTCGCCTGGACGCTGGACCACACCACGCCGCCGACTTTGCAGGCGCTGGACCAACCGTTGAGCGTGGGCTTGATGGAAAGTGTGTGGGTGAATGCCAAGGGCTTGCGGGTCGACGCCCATTGCCCTGGCGCCGAGCCCAAGACCATCGCCCTGTGGCCCGCGCCTCTGGAGCCCTGGCTGCCCAGGGCCGAGCGCCGCGAAGCGCGCATCCCCGCGGCGGACCCCGATTGCCCGCCACCGGCGCTGGCCGCGTCGTCACCGCTGTCGATTGTCGGTATCCGCGAAGGTGACCAACTGCGCCTGCCTGCCGCCAGTCAACAAGCCCTGCGCCTGAAAATCTCCGCCCTGGGCGGCAGCGGGCGGCGCTGGTGGTTCCTCAACGGCGCGCCCCTGGGCGACAGCGCTAACCAGGACTTCATCAACGCCAGTTTCGAGCGCTTGGGCCGCTATCAACTCAGCGTCCTCGACGAAGCCGGGCAAACTGCCAGGCTTGAGTTCAGCGTCGTTGATTAGATCGCCATCGGGGGCAAGCCCCCTCCCACACTTGGATGTGTTCACCTGCCAAAGGTGGGAGGGGGCTTGCCCCCGATAGCGATCTGAAGGTTCACTTGCCTTCAAGGCCATTCCCCCCGAAGCTATCCACCTTCAGGAGCCCCCGCATGAACCTCGAACACCTCACCGAACGCCTGCACCGCATCCGCGATAACAACGACTGGAAGCCATTCCACAGCCCGAAAAACCTGGTCATGGCCGCCAGCGTCGAAATGGCCGAGTTGGTGGAAATCTTCCAATGGCTGACCGAAGACCAATCGCGCCAGCTCTCTGCCGATAAGCTCGCCCATGCCGGGCAGGAAGTCGGCGATGTCGTGCTGTACCTGCTGTTGCTGTGCAGCGAGTTGGGCCTGGACATGAACGAGGTGGTGCGCGCCAAACTGGCCGACAGCGAACGGCGGTTTGCCCAATGAGTGACCGCCATTTCGACCAGTTGGCCACGCGTTTCGCCGAGAAAATCTACGGCGGTGCCAAAGGGGCGATTCGCCTGGCAGTGCTCCAGGCCGACTTGACCGAAGCCCTGCCCAAGCGCCCCTTGCGTGTACTGGATATCGGCGCGGGGCTGGGCCATATGTCGCTGTGGCTGGCCGAGCAAGGCCACGCGGTCACCCTGGCCGAACCTGCCGAGCCGATGCTCGAAGGCGCCCGCCAACGTTTCGCCGAGGCCGGGCAAACCGCAACTTTTATCCATGCGCCATGGCAAGCGCTGCTGGGCCAGCTCACCGAACCCTACGACGTGGTGCTGTGCCACGCCGTGCTGGAATGGTTGGCCGAACCCCATGCGATCCTGCCGGTGCTGCACCAACTCACGGTCCCCGGCGGCTGGCTGTCGTTGGCGTTCTACAACCGCGATGCGCTGATTTATCGCAACCTGCTCAAAGGCCACTTCCGCAAAATGCGCAAGAACGACATGGCCGGCGAAAAGCAGAGCCTCACGCCGCAACAACCGCTCGACCCGCGTGAGTTGGCGGCGCAACTCGTAGACCTTTGGCAGGTCGAAAGCCAAAGTGGTGTGCGGGTATTTCATGACTATATGCCGGTGGAATTCCAGGCCCGCGCGGATTTGCAGGACCTTCTGGAGATGGAACTCGCTCACCGTCGTCACCCAAGCTTTGCCGGACTTGGGCGTTATTTGCACTGGATCTGCCGTCCGGTTTAAGCGGCCCAGTCTGCGGAGGTCGAAATGCGTCGTCTCTGTTTGATCCTGTTGTCCCTGGGGTTGGGCGCCTGTTCAAGCCCCAACCCTTATGTCGCCACCTCGGCGCCGATCCCGCCGGCGCCGCCCCAGGCGGCCAATACCTTTGATGCCAGCGCCTACCCGGCGCCGGTGCGCGACTACGGCGCTTACCGCAATTGGGCCTGGCGCAACGGCCAACTGCCGGCAGGCACGGCCTGGGCGGATTCGGCGCAGATTGCCGAGGCGGTCAGCGGTGCCCTCGACCAACGCGGCCTGCGCCCCTTGCACGACAACCGCCCTGCGGACCTGCTGGTGAGCGCCGACGTGCGCCTGGAGAAGCGCCTCAAGCAGGTCCAGGACGACTACGGCTACGGTTACGGCGGCTATAACCGCTATGGCAATGGCTACGGCATGTACAACTCGGTGCCGATCGTGCGCACCTATGAGGTCCAGGTCGTGGTGGTTCGCGTCAACCTGTTCGATGCCCGCTCCGGTCAGCCGGTGTGGAGTGCCAGCGCCGAAACCGGCAGCCAGGGCAGCCTCAGCGAGCGGGGCGATGCCTTGCGCCAGGCGGTGCAAAAGGCGATGACGGCGTACCCTCCCAGTTAACCGCTATTCTCATCTCAAGCGCGGGTCGCTCTTTGGAGAACAACCATGTTTCGTCGTATCGCTACGCTAGCTGTCGTCCTGTTGCTGGGCGGTTGCCAGACCAGCCAGGTCAACCATGACTTTGATGCCAGTCGAGACTTCGGCGCCTACCGCAGTTGGGCCTGGAAAGACCCGGCCCTGCAATACCGCCCCGATGATCCGCGCATCAAGAGTGACCTCACCGAACAACGCATCCGCGAAGCCGTGGGTGAACAGCTTGATCAGCGCGGCCTGCGCCCCGCCGCGCCGGGCAGCAAGGCTGACCTCAATGTGCAGGCCTACCTGATCGTCGAAGATCGCCAGCAACAAGTCACCACCAACTACGGCGGCGCCTGGGGCGGCCCATGGAATGGCTACTGGGGCGCGCCGATGTACAACGAAACGCGCAACATCACTTACAAAGTGGCGACCGTCCAGATCGACCTGCTCGACGGCAAGGACGGCAAACTGGTCTGGCGCGGCAGCGACGAACAAATGATGGCCAGCTCGCCCAACCCCCAGGATCGCGACAAAGCCATCCGCACCACCGTCACCCGCATCCTCTCCAGCTACCCACCCCACTAAACCCCTCCGACGGTTTTGTGTTGGACCTGGTTTTATTGTGGTGAGCGGGCTTGCCCCGCGCTGGGCTGCGCAGCGGCCCTAAAACCAGCGACATAGATCTGCCTGAAAGAAA
>NZ_JBYVMD010000067.1:0-22983 GCF_058145955.1 Pseudomonas sp. A39 | reverse complement strand
CGGCCTGACCGACGACCGCCATCTAACGGTTAGACCGCGATCCAAATGTGGGAGGGGGCTTGCCCCCGATAGCGGTGTGTCAGTCAATTCATCAGGTGACTGATTCAGCACCATCGGGGCATAGGTATCTACACCACTCTAGGTACGGCGCTGGACCTGTGGCGAGGGAGCTTGCTCCCGCTGGCGGCCTGGCAGCTCACCTGGATGTTGGATCAGACCAGGTACATATCCGTTATGTAGGTAACGGCCACTATGGGTTCCGCTTTTACAGCGGCTCACTTTTGAAAAGCGCAAAAGTAAGCAAAACGCGCTTGCCCCAACACTCGGCACCTCGCTCACGCTCGGTGTGCCCGTAATCCGACAGGTATTTGGGGGGCCGCCGCCACGCGCCATCCATGGCGCGGGGCGGCTAAACCGGCATCCCTGCCGGTTTACCCCCCAAATCCCTGTCGAATTCCGGCCAGCGTGTTTGACGGGGCGCCTGAGATCAAAAGCTAGATCACGATCAAGAGCGGCTCGCTTCGCATCGTGGTTAGCGTAGCGAGCCGTCTGTTTCTGCTGTTACTGCCGGGCGGCGAGCAAGCGTTTGTGGCGGTTGCGGCGGGCGATGTTCAAGCATTCGATCGCTGCGGAGAACGCCATGGCCGCGTACACATAGCCTTTAGGCACATGGGCACCGAAGCCTTCGGCGATCAGGGTCATGCCGATCATAATCAGGAAGCCCAGGGCAAGCATCACGACGGTCGGGTTGTCGTTGATGAACTTGGCCAACGGCTCAGCCGCCACCAGCATCACGATCACCGAGGTCACTACGGCAATGATCATGATCGGCAAGTGCTCGGTCATGCCCACGGCGGTGATGATGCTGTCGATGGAGAACACCAGGTCGAGCAGCAGGATCTGCCCGATGGCGGCGGCGAAGCCGATGGCGACCGTATTGCCGACGCTGGCTTTCTCTTCGGGCTCCGGGTCCATGCTGTGATGGATCTCGGTGGTCGCCTTCCACACCAGGAACAAGCCACCGGCGATCAGGATCATGTCTTTCCACGAGAAGCCCTGGCCGAACACTTCGAACACCGGCGTGGTCAGTTGCACGATGAACGCGATGGTGCTCAACAGGCCCAGGCGCAATATCAACGCCATGCTGATACCAATACGGCGCGCCTTGGCCCGATGCTTCTCCGGCAATTTATTGGTGAGGATCGAGATAAAGATCAGGTTATCGATGCCCAGCACGATTTCCATGACGATCAAGGTGGCCAGGGCAATCCAGGCAGTGGGGCTGGCAGCCAGTTGTAAAAGGTAATCCATAGGTCAGTCCTGACGTTGTACGGGGAAGTTAGGCTTCTTTGCTGTTCGATTCAGACTCGTTTTCTTCCTGATCATCCTTTTTTTGTGGCGTGATCAGGCCGTTTGTCGCTTCACTCAACGCCTGCTCGGCGGCCTTGTGGGTGTCATCGATTGCTTGCTTGGCCGACTCGGTGGCTTTGCCCAGCACCTGCTGCGCACTTTTCTCGACCTGATCGCAACCGCTGATCACCACCAATGAAAGCGCAAGCAGCGCTGCCGTGCCCAGGGAATTGAGTTTCATGATGTCTTCCTCGTTAGAACCATTGGGTCCAAATAGTGGCCCCGCGATAGCGAGGCATTCTATGCAGGTGAACAGTTCAGGAAAATTCGTATTTTTCTCGCGTATACTTCGGTTTTTACGAAGTGATGGCCACCATGCTCAATTACCGACAACTGCACTACTTTTGGGTGGTGGCCAAGACCGGCAGCATCGTGCGCGCCTGTGAGCAACTCAACCTCACGCCCCAGACGATCAGCGGGCAGATCAGCCTGCTCGAGCAGACCTTTGGTATCGCGCTGTTTCAGCGGGTCGGGCGCCAGCTTGAACTGACCGAAGCCGGGCGCCGGGCCCTGCCCTATGCCGAGCAGATGTTCCAGACCGGCAACGAACTGGAGGCCCTGCTGCGTGCACAACCCGATGAGCAGCAGATCCTGTTCCGTGTCGGCGTGGCGGACGTGGTGCCCAAGTCCATCGTCTACCGGCTGATCGCGCCGACCATGGAATTGAGTGAGCCGATCCGTATCACCTGCCGCGAGGACAAACTCGAACGCCTGCTGGCCGACCTGGCGATCCAGCGCCTGGACCTGGTGATTTCCGACAGCCCTATGCCCACCCATCTGGACATCAAGGGCTACAGCCAGAAGTTGGGCGAATGTGGCATCAGCTTTTTCGCCACCCAGGCGCTGGCTGACGCATACGGTGGTGATTTCCCACAGTGCCTGCACGGCGCACCGCTGTTGATTCCGGGTGCGGAAACCGTCGTGCGCAGCCGTTTGCAGCGTTGGTTTGCCGAGCAGCAGATTCAACCGAAGATCATCGGCGAGTTCGATGACAGCGCGTTGATGCAGGCATTCGGTCAATCCGGCAGTGGGATCTTTATCGCCCCCAGCGTGATTGCCGATGAAGTGGTGCGCCAGTACGGCGTGGCGCTGATTGGCCAGACCGTGGCCGTGACCGAGTCGTTCTACGCGATCTCGGTGGAGCGCAAGGTCAAGCACCCTGGCATCGTGGCGATTACCGAGGGCGCTCGACGGGAGCTGTTTACCACCCTGCCCTGAGCATAATGTGGGCGTGCTGCAGTGAGTGGGGCTTGTCCCCCCGACGGGTTCACCGCCGACCCAAGGGCTGCTTCGCGGCCCAGCGCCTGGCAAGCCTGCTCACCACAACAAGCCCGCGCCCACATGAGTCAGGCACAGGTCGACATCGATTTCGCGGTCATCAGCCACAAGGCGAGCAGGATCGACACCAGGATAAACCCCGACGCGGCAAAGCCCAGGCTGCCCAGGCCGAGGGTGTCGATCACATGGCCACCGACCATCGCGCCCAGGCCGATCCCCAGGTTGGCCCCGGCGATATTCAGCGACGCGGCAAACGCCGGCGCGTGGGGCGCGGCCTTCATCAAGCGCACATGGCTGACCAGGAACATCGCCGCCTGGGTCACGCCCCACACGGCCATCGCCGCCGCCAGGCCGACGGTGGAGTGAATCGCCGGCACCAGCGCGACCATGCCGGCGATCATAAAGCCGCAGAACACCATGGACGCAATCAACGGATGGCGGTCCACCGCGCGCCCGCCCAAGGAATTGCCGATCAACCCGACTGCACCAAAGCCCATCAAGCACCAGCCCACCAACGTGCCGTCGAAACCGGCCAGGCGTTCAAGGATATCGGCCAGGTAGGTGTACGCCGTGAACATGCCACTGAACACCAGGATCGACAGCAGGATATGGCCCTGCATCAACGGATTGCGCAGGATCTTGAACTGCGAGCGCAACGTCACTTGATCGTTCTTGGGTTGGGTCACCGGCAGGTAGATAAACAGCAGCAAGGCCTTGGCCACCGCCACGATCGCAAGGATGGCAAACGCGCTGCGCCAGCCGAACATATCGGAAATCAGCGTGCCGACCGGAATGCCGAACACCGTGGCGCAGACGATACCGAAACCGATCTTTTCGATGGCGCGCCCGGCGTATTCAGGGCCGACGATGTCCACTGCGGTTTCACTGGCCAAGGCCCAGAACACCGGTAAGCCCAACGCCGGAATCAACCGCGCCAGCGCCATCACCCAGATATTCGGTGCCAGCGCCGCCACCGTATTGGCCACGCCAAACATGATCAGGATGCTGATAAACAGCCGCTTGCGTGGGAAGCGCGCGCAGTACGCCGTGAGAAACGGACCAAAGGCCGCCACGGTAAACGCGAACAACGTCACCAGCAGCCCGGCCTGGGACACACTGACGTTCAAGTCACGGGCGATGGACGGCAGCAGGCCGACGATGACGAATTCTGTGGTCAGCACGGTAAAGCCGGCGGCCGACAGCAGCAGGATGGGAAACAACATGAAAACTCCAGAAACGACGACATCAACGACAGCCCTGAGGGCTCGCTGAAGGATAGGAAAAATGAGAGGACGCAATCTTAACAGGATTTTGCGAGAGCTTGGGCTCCTGGGTGACGCGATGCCGCACCACCAAGGACTTTTCCTACAGCATGCTAGACTTCGCGATCCGCGTCCTACAGCCCTTTCTGCCTGTGCCGCTGTGCCTCCAAAAACTAGAGACAAGTGTTTATGACTGCTGCCCCTTCCCTCCTGCATCGACTCGCGCGCGTCAGCCTGGTCACGCAAATCGTCATTGGCTTGATCGCCGGCATCCTGTTGGCCTTGCTGTTGCCCGAGGCCGCCAAGGCCACCGGATTTATCGGCAAGGTCTTCGTCGCGGCGCTCAAGGCCGTGGCACCGATCCTGGTATTTGTGCTGGTGATGGCGTCGATCGCCAACCATAAGCACGGCCAGGAAACCCATATCAAGCCGATCCTGTTCCTGTACTTGCTGGGCACCTTCGCCGCGGCCGTGGTCGCGGTGATCGCGAGTATGTGGTTTCCCTCTTCGTTGGTGCTGGCGACCCATGACGCGACCGTCAGCGCGCCGGGCGGCATTGGTGAAGTGCTGCAAAGCCTGCTGCTGAGCGTGGTGGACAACCCGGTCAGCGCGCTGATGAATGCCAACTTTATCGGCATCCTAGCCTGGGCCATCGGTATGGGGGTTGCCATTCGCCATGCGGGCGAAACCACCCGCACGGTGCTCGACGACCTGTCCAACGGCGTCACGCTGATCGTGCGCGTGGTGATCCGCTTTGCGCCGCTGGGCATTTTCGGCCTGGTGGCATCGACCCTGGCCACCTCCGGTTTCGGCGCCCTGCTCGGCTACGCCCACCTGCTGCTGGTGCTGATCGGCTGCATGCTGTTCGTGGCACTGGTGATCAACCCGGCCATCGTGTTCTGGAAGCTGCGCCGCAACCCCTACCCACTGGTGCTGATGTGCCTGCGCGAAAGCGGGATCACCGCGTTCTTCACCCGCAGTTCGGCGGCGAACATCCCGGTCAACCTGGCGTTGAGCAAACGCCTGGGCTTGCATGAAGACACCTACTCGGTATCGATCCCGCTCGGCGCCACCATCAACATGGCCGGTGCGGCGATCACCATCACCGTGCTGACCCTGGCGGCCGTGCACACCTTGGGCATTGCCGTCGACCTGCCGACCGCCGTGCTGCTCAGCGTGGTCGCGGCCATCTGCGCCTGCGGCGCTTCCGGCGTGGCTGGCGGTTCGCTGCTACTGATTCCGCTGGCGTGCAGCCTGTTTGGCATCCCCAGTGAGATTGCCATGCAGGTGGTGGCTGTCGGTTTCATCATCGGCGTGCTGCAGGATTCGGCGGAAACCGCGCTAAATTCGTCGACTGACGTGTTGTTCACCGCGGCTGCTTGCCTGGGCAAGGAAGAACAACCGGCTTAAATGCCAGGCGAAAAAAAGCCCGGGGGCGTTCACTGAAGAACGACCCCGGGCTTTTTTGTGACTGGATGCTTAGAAAGCGCCCATGTAATCGCGCTTGCCCACTTCCACACCGTTATGGCGCAGCAAGGCATAAGCCGTGGTGACGTGGAAGAAGAACTGCGGCAGGCCGTAGGTCAGCAGGTAGGACTGGCCACTGAAGCGCTTCTCTTTCGGCGTGCCGGGACGGGTGATGATCTCGATGCCTTCCTTGCCGTCGATCTGCTCTGGCTTGATGGTATCGACAAACGCCAGCACCTTGGCGATCAGCGCCTGCAGGTCGGCGAAGGTAACTTCGGTGTCTTCATATTTCGGCACTTCGATCTCGGCCAGGCGTGCGGAAACGCCCTTGGCGAAGTCGACGGCGATCTGCACCTGGCGCACCAGTTGGAACATGTCCGGGAACAGGCGCGCTTGCAGCAGGGCGTTCGGCTCGATGTTCTTGGCGGTGGCGTGGGCTTCGGCCTTGGTCAACACGCCGCTCAGGGCGGTGAGCATTTGCTTGAAGACCGGGATGGAGGCGGCGTACAGGGAAATAGTCATGGCAGTCTCATGGTTATGGCACGGTTTGAACCAGCGGCGATTATAGACATGCTCGCCGCTTGTCTTTTATTTTTTCGGGATTAGGCTAAGGACCTTCACAGCATAGGGAAAGCGCGATGACCGCCGAGCACGACACCGACACGCCTGAGCCGCGCCTCAACAGCACGGAAATCCGCATCCTGGGCTGCCTGATCGAAAAACAGGCAACCAACCCGGAAACCTACCCCTTGACCCTCAACGCCCTGGTGCTGGCCTGCAACCAGAAAACCAGCCGCGAGCCGGTGATGAACCTCAGCCAGGGCCAGGTCGGCCAGAGCCTGCGTGTGCTCGAAGGCCAAGGCTTTACCCGCTTGGTCATGGGCAGCCGTGCCGACCGCTGGGAGCATCGCGTGGACAAGGCGCTGGAACTGGTGCCGGCCCAGGTGATCCTGACCGGGCTGCTGTTTTTGCGCGGGCCACAGACCGTCAATGAACTGCTGACCCGCAGCGGGCGCATGCACGACTTCGAAGATGCCGAGCAGGTGGTGCACCAGCTCGAGCGCCTGATTGCACGGGGGCTGGCGTTACTGGTGCCGCGTCAGGCGGGGCAGCGAGAAGATCGTTATACCCATGCGTTGGGGGACCCGGCGGATATCGAGGTGATTATCGCGGCACGCGGGAGTCCGGTGGAGCGCGGGGCTGGCAGTGGCGTGTCTGTGGAACGCATCGAAGAACTGGAAGCGCGGATTGCACTGCTGGAAGAGCGGCTGGCCAAATTGGAGCCGCTGTAACGCGGAAAAAATATGGGAGGGAGCCTGCCCCCTCCCACAGTTGATTTTCAGTGCTCTTTAGGTTCGGGCGAATGCCACGGCTTTTTCGAACTGCTCCTGCGTCGGTCGTACCCCGGTGTAGAGCACAAACTGCTCCAACGCCTGGATTGCTATCACTTCCAACCCAGTGATCACTCGCTTGCCCTTGGCGCGCCCGCGCACGATCAGCGGCGTTTCGGAGGGGATCGCCACGACATCGAAAAGGGTGTCGGCCGCGTCGATAGCATTCGCCTCAAATGCCAACGCTTGCGCCTCGGGCCCGCCGGTCATGCCGATGGGCGTGACGTTGATCAGCATCTGCGGGCGCAAGTCCCCCAGTTCGGCTTGCCACTCGTAACCCAAATGCTTTGCCAACGCCCGACCCGCCGCCTCGTTGCGCGCAACGATGACGCCATTGGCGTAACCACCGTCGTGCAAGGCACTGGCCACGGCCTTGGCCATGCCACCGCTGCCATGCAGGGCAAAAGTGGAGTCCTTCGGCACCGCGTGCTTTTTCAGCAACTGCTCGATGGCGATGTAGTCGGTGTTGTAGGCCTTGAGGTGCCCGTCGGTGTTGACGATGGTGTTCAGGGAATCGATGGCTTGAACCGAATCGTCGAGTTCGTCCACTAAGGCAATGGCGGCCTCCTTGAACGGCATGGACACCCCGCAGCCGCGTACGCCCAGCGCCCGGATACCACCGATCGCGCCGGGCAAATCCTGGCTGCTGAAGGCTTTATAGTAGAAGTTCAGACCCAGCTGTTCGTACAGATGGTTATGAAAACGCAGGCCGAAATTACCAGGGCGCGCCGACAGTGACATGCACAGCCGAGTGTCCTTGTTGGGGTGCATCTGCATGGGTAACTCCTTTGAGTAAGCAAATCGGTACAGACCTTACACAACCTTTACCTAGCGGCTGTGCTGTTTTTCAGAAATACGTTGTCTTAAAAGTATCCCCGCGACATTACTTGAGTCTATTGATTACAGACCACAAGCGCAGGGGCTAACCGAGGAATGACCATGATTCGTACAATCCCCAAGATCGCCTTGCTTGTTGGCGCACTCGCTATGGCAGGCCAAGCCTCCGCCCACGGTGGTGGTTGGGGTGGCCCGGCCGTATTGGGTGCTTTAGTCGGCGCCGCAGTCGTGGGCTCCGTGGTTGCCAGCCAGCCGCGTGAGGTCTATGTGCAGCAGCCGGTGTATGTGCAACCGCAGCCGGTGTATGCCGCTCCGCCGCCGGTCTATTACGCACCGCCGCCACCGGTGTATGTGCAACAACAGGTTTACTACCGTCCGGCGCCGGTTTATTACGGCCCACCGCGTGGCTACTACGGCCCTCCCCACGGCTACTACGGCCGCGGCTGGTAATCGACTGTTCTGAAACAGGCCTCGCAGGTTGCGGGGCCTTTTTTTGCCTGGATTTTGTCTGGTAAGTCTGGATTTATCGCGCCAAGGTCGTTCCGAGGACAATGCCAGGCGCGTATTCGCACATCATCGACATTGAATGTCTACTTGCCCCAACGGGCCTCGCGCTGTCATGTTTATGTCACGACGTACTTCCACTATCGATTCTGTCCACCCAATAACAACAAGGACGACTGACCATGCCCACGCAAAACCCACACCGCACCGCCGGCCTTTGTACATCCAGCAAGGTCTACAGCGCCCTCACCGAGCTCAAGCACCTGGAAGGCCACCGCAGCGCCAAGTTCCTCGCGCTGCTGGCGGAAAACCTGGTGCGCAAAGGCCTGCTCAGCGAGCAGGAAGTGGTGAACATGCTCGACCAGGTCGTGGACTGACGCCTCGCGTCGATGTCGACTATCGAGCCAGGTGATTTTTCCTCGGCCGCCCAGCCCCGTAAGGTGACCCCCATAGCAATTGGAGGTCCTTATGCCCACTGTTCAGATCATGTCCGTCATCGGCAGCGCAGTCCCCGCCCCACTTCGGGAGCTGGGTTTGCTCGCGTGCTGGTACGTAGTTCGCGATGGCGAGGCCATCAGCGGCCCGCTCACGTCCTTGTCCGCAGCCGAAAAACAGCTGCAACAAGCCTCGACCTTCAGGCTGCATGCCTGAGGTTTAAGGTAGTGGCAATTTGACTCGCGGCTTGCTTTCCACAAACAACGCCCAACTGGACATGAACAGCGCCGCCACCAGCGGCCCGATGACAAAGCCGTTCAAGCCAAACACCGACAGGCCGCCCAGGGTCGAGATGAGGATCAGGTAGTCCGGCATCTTGGTGTCCTTGCCCACCAGGATCGGGCGCAGCACGTTGTCCACCAGGCCGATCACAAACACGCCAAACAGCGCCAGCACGACGCCCTGCCAGATCGAACCGCTCAACAGGAAGTAAGCGGCCACCGGCCCCCACACAATCCCGGCGCCCACCGCCGGCAGCAACGACAGAAACGCCATCAGCACCGCCCAGAGCAACGCACTGGGGATATCCAGGAACCAGAAGATCAACCCGCCCAGCGCGCCCTGGGTCACGGCCACCAGTACGTTGCCCTTGACCGTGGCACGCACCACCCGATTGAACTTGAGTTGCAACCGGCGCTTCTGCGGCTCGGCCAACGGCACCGCCGTGCGCACCTTGCGCACCAGCTCCGGGCCATCGCGCAGCAGGAAGAACAGCAGATACAGCATAATGAAAAAGCTCACCAGGAAATCAAACGTGCCCTGGCCGAAGCTGAACGCCTGGGTCGCAAAGAACTGGCTGCCTTGCATTGCGCTCTTGACGATTTTCTCCCGCAAGCCTTCCAGGTTACCCATGCCAAAGCGGTCGAGCAGGTGCTGGAAGTACGGCGGTAGCACGTTCTTGAACTGCTCGATATACCCCGCCACGTCCAGCTTGCCGCTTTCCACATTTTTATAAAGCGTCGCGCCCTCTTGCACCAGCAAGGCACTGGTGATGATCACCGGCAGGATCGCGATGATCAGGCAGGCACTCAAGGTCGCCAGGGAGGTGAAGTTGCGGTTCCAGCCAAAGCGCTGCTGCAGGCGACGCTGCATTGGGGCAAAGATGATGCCGAGGATCACCGCCCAGAACACTGCGCCGTAGAACGGCAGCAATATCCAGATGAAGGCGATGGTCACCAGGCCCAGGAGCAACAGCAGGGTTTTGAATTGCAGGTTGGTTTGATTCATGTCCGATCCATGTCAGAAAAGCAGCAGCCCCGTGTAGGCCCCGTTGCTTAGTCCGCAGCGAAACCTGGGAGTGCCCCTGGGTTATCGAACAAGCATAGACCGCCTCACTTGAGGGCTTTAGCTTCGTCCAATAACGCCTGGATCATCTGTTCCTGAACCTCATAACGACCTTCGCCAAAGTGGGTGTAACGCAGTTGCCCGTCGGCGTCGAACAGGTAATGGGCGGGCCAGTACTGGTTGTCGAAGCTGCGCCAGATCGCGTAGTGGTTGTCGACAGCCACCGGGTAAGTGATACCCAGCTTGCGCACCTGGTCCTTGACGTTGCTGAGGATGCGCTCGTAGCCGTATTCCGGGGTGTGCACGCCGATCACCACCAAGCCCTGCTGCCCATACTTCTGCGCCCATTGCTTCACATAGGGCAGCGTGTGCTGGCAGTTGATGCAGTCGTAGGTCCAGAAATCCACCAGCACCACTTTGCCCTTCAAGGATTCGCGCGTGAGTTCGGGTGAGTTGAGCCACTCGACCGCGCCGGACAGCGACGGCATCGCGCCCTGCGCGTTAGCCGGTACCGGAACGGCCTTGACCTTGCTCACCCGGTCATCCACCCCCTTGGGAACCTGTTCCAGCACGCCTTTTTCCAAGCTACTGACGCCTTCGGACGACGTACCCGCGAGCAGGGTTTTGTCGGCCCCGGTGGACATCACCACCGCCGCCGCCAGTACCGCCACCCCTGCCCCACGGCGCAGCCAGCCGGTGACCGGAATCGAGGCCCTGAGCCGGTTGACCAGGCCGCGTCCCGCAACAATCAAGGTGCCCAGCGACAACGCGCTGCCCAAACCATATGCCACCAGCAACACGCTGGTCTGCGCATTCGCGCCTTGCAGCATCGCACCGGTCAGGATGACGCCCAGGATCGGTCCGGCACACGGCGCCCACAGCAAGCCGGTGGCGATGCCGATCAACAGCGATTTGAGCGCGCCGGACTGTGCACGGTGGTCGGGGTCAATGCGGTTGCCCAACAGCACGAACGGCCGCGCCAACCAGTCGCCAACCCGCGCCGAGATCAACGACAGCGCAAACAGCACCATCACCATCAGCGCCCCTTGGCGGCCGGTATTACTGGCCTGTGCCACCCACTCACTGCTGGTCACCGCCAGGCTGGACACCAGCGCGAAGGTCAGGACCATGCCGCCAAGCGTCAGCAGGATCGAACGGCGGGTTCGGCCAACCCCGACGAACAGAAACGGCACCACCGGCAGGATACAAGGGCTGAGGACGGTCAGGATGCCGCCCAGGAATGCGATCAGTAGCATGATGTTCACCTTATGGCCGCAAGCAATCAGTTATCGCCGATGCAACCGTCACCGAACTTGAGGTAGTCCAGCACCTGGGTCGTGTCGTGGGAGTCCAGGTAGGTCATGCGCGCATTGACCACGCCGCAGGCTGGCGTGGGATCCTGAGTCATGGACACTACCTGCTTGATGTCCAAGTGAGTGCTGTAGTCGTAGGTGTGCGCAGTGACGCTGGCTTCGGCGCGGGCCGACAAGGTGCAGACATTCAGGGCAGCAAACAGGCAGGCGGCGTAAATGGATTTGGTGTTCATGGCGTTAGGCTCCAGGGTTCGATGACAAGAGGCGGTGTGCCTCGCTGGAATCCATTAGAAGGCCCGCAGGTATCGCGCCTGTGTCGAAAACCCGTGCGTGTAAATCCCCACGTATCCACGCCGCCCGTCGATACACAGCGATACAAAAAGCTCAAAGGACGACCTGGATCAATAAACCGCCGCTGCCGCTCGGCTACCTTCGCGACCTTTTGCGACCCGTGCCCATGCCCCCCATCCTCGCCCCCGAACTGCTCGCCCCCGCCGGCACCCTGAAGAATATGCGCTACGCCTTCGCCTATGGCGCCGATGCGGTGTACGCCGGCCAGCCGCGCTACAGCCTGCGGGTACGCAACAACGAGTTCGACCACGCCAACCTGGCCCTCGGCATCCAGGAAGCCCACGCCCTGGGCAAGCGTTTCTACGTGGTGGTCAACATCGCACCCCACAACGCCAAGTTGAAGACCTTCCTCAAGGACCTGGCCCCGGTGATCGCCATGGGCCCGGATGCACTGATCATGTCCGATCCGGGGCTGATCATGCTGGTGCGCCGGCACTTCCCGCAGATGCCTATCCACTTGTCGGTGCAGGCCAATACGGTCAACTGGGCGAGCGTGGAGTTCTGGCAGCAGCAAGGGATCTGCCGGGTGATCCTGTCGCGGGAATTGTCCCTGGAAGAAATCGACGAGATTCGCCAGCAAGTACCGGCCATGGAGCTGGAAGTGTTTGTACACGGCGCCCTGTGCATGGCTTATTCCGGGCGCTGCCTGCTCTCGGGCTATATGAACAAGCGCGATGCCAACCAGGGCACCTGCACCAACGCCTGTCGCTGGAAGTACCAGGCGACCCCGGCGGTGGAAAATACCACGGGCGATATCGTCCAGGAATGTCAGCCCACGCTGGGCATAGGCGCGCCCACCGACCACGTCTTCCTGCTGCAAGAAGCCAACCGCCCCGATGAACAGATGCCCGCCTTCGAAGACGAGCACGGCACCTACATCATGAACGCCAAGGACCTGCGCGCCGTGCAGCATGTGGAGCGCCTGACCCACATGGGCGTGCATTCGCTGAAGATCGAGGGCCGCACCAAATCGCACTTCTACTGTGCGCGCACCACCCAGGTGTATCGCCAGGCGATCGACGATGCCGTAGCCGGTCGCGCTTTCGACCGCAACCTGATGACCGACCTCGAATCCCTGGCCCAGCGCGGCTACACCGAAGGCTTCCTGCGCCGCCATGTGCACGACGAATACCAGAACTACCAGAACGGCAGTTCGGTGTCGGAGCGCCAGCAATTCGTCGGGGAGCTGACCGGCGAGCGTCGGGGCGAGTTGGCCGAGGTCAAGGTGAAGAACCGTTTTGCCGTGGGCAATCATCTGGAATTGATGACGCCCGCCGGGAACTTTCACTTTGACCTGGCCACCTTGCACAACATCAAGGGCGAGGCCATCGACGTGGCGCCGGGGGATGGGCACACGGTGTATGTGCCGCTTCCGGCCGAGATGGACGTGCGCTTTGGTTTGCTGATGCGCGACGTCTAACGGGTCGCCACGCAGAACCGGTGGATCGCCGCGCAGGCTTGGCGCAACGAACCCTCATCCAAGGCGTAGGCGATCCGCAGGTACGGCGCCAGGCAGTTGCAGGAAATCCAGTGCATCGGAAACCGTGTGGGTATCGAGTTCAGCCAGGCGTTGAAGCGGGTCGGTAAGGTCGGCAAGTGACATGAGATGAGCCCCTGTTGTGGTAAGGGCTCACGTCTCACTGAGGGGCGGTGATAGGTATATTCGTATTAACGTTAGGCCAACATACGCTGAAGCTATGGCTGATCAGATCCTGAACTGGCCGACCAGTTGCCCCAAACGCTGACCCAGATCCGCCAGGCTGCGGGAGGTCTGGGCACCCAGTTGGGTCTCATCGGCGACGCTGTCCACCGCCACGGCGATCTGATGCACGCTGCGATTGATCTCTTCGGCCACGGCGGTCTGCTCTTCGGCGGCGCTGGCGATCTGCGCGTTCATCGAATTGATGGTGCCGATCAACTGCGCCATGGTGTCCAGGGACGCCCCGGCTTCGTTGGCCTTGGCCGAGGTGCCGTCGCCAGCATCGCTGGAGCGGCGCATGGCGTCCACAGCGGCTTCGGTGCCTTTTTGCAGGCGGTCGATCATGCCCTGGATTTCCTGGGTGCTGGTCTGCGTGCGGCTGGCCAGCGCGCGCACTTCATCCGCCACCACCGCAAAACCACGCCCGGCCTCCCCTGCCCGTGCGGCCTCGATCGCGGCGTTGAGCGCCAGCAGGTTGGTCTGTTCAGCGATAGAGCGGATCACGCTGAGCACACTGACGATGGAGGACACGTCCTGCTGCAAGCTGTCGAGGGACACGCCGCTACTGCGGATGTCGTTCACCAGCGCATGGATCTGCGCGATGCTGCCGTCTACCACGCGCTTGGCGGCCTGGCCTTCGGCATCGGTTTGCTGGGCGGCCACCGAAGCGCCCTGGGCACTGCGCGCCACTTCTTGCGCGGCGGACGACATCTGGTTGATCGCGGTGGCGACCTGGTCGGTCTCGTGGCGCTGGCGCTCCATGGCCTGCTCGGAGCGCTGGGCCTGGTCGGAAACCTGGCTGACCAGGCCGGTGAGTTGGGTGGTCATCTCGGTGATCTGGCGCACCAGGCCATGGATCTTGTCGACAAAACGGTTGAACGCGCCCGCCAGATCGCCCAGCTCATCCTGGCTGGTGATGGCCAAGCGGCGGGTCAGGTCGCCCTCCCCGGCGGCGATATCGTCGAGGTTGGCTTTCATCAGGTGCAGCGGGCGCAGGATGGTATTGGCCATGACCATACCGACGGCCGCGATCACCAACAGCACCACCACGGCCACGCCGAGAATGCTCAGCAGCACGCCTTCCATGCGTTTCTCAACCTTGGCTTCGACCACGGCGACCTGGGCCTCGATGCCATCCAGGTTCACCGACGTACCAATGACCATGTCCCATTTGGGCAGGTATTCGGTGTAGCCCATCTTCGGCACCAGTTCGGTCTGCCCCGGCTGGGTCGAGCTGTATTGCAGGTAGTGGGTGCCGTCCTTACCCACCTTGACCAGGTCGCGGTTGACGTACACGCCATTGGGGTCGCGGTTGTCCTTGAAGCTCTTGCCGACGCCGTCGGGGCTGTTGCCCTTGAACAGGCGGATGGTCTCGGAGTCGTAGCCGAAGAAGTAGCCATCTTTGCCGTAGCGGGTGTTGGACAGCAGCTTGACCACCTCGGCACGCGCGGCGGTATCACCGGGGGCGGCCGCGTCGTAGAGCGGTTTGATGGTGGTCATGGCCACTTCGACATAACTTTGCAGAGTGGCCTTGGCATCGTTGAGCAGGCGCTGGCGGGTTTCCTCCACCTCGTTGCGCGCCTGACCCTGCAGGATCCAGACGGTGGTCAGGCTGATGACCACGGCGAACAGCAACACCGGCACTACGGCGAGTGAAAGGACTTTGGCCTTGAGGCTCAGACGCATGGCTTTTCTCTCTTATTAGGCGACTTGAAAAGCTATCGGCCGCACAAGAGATATCTGTAGTGAGCGGGCTTGCCCCGCGCTGGGGGGCGGTGCGACGATTCGACAAGCCCGCTCACTACAAGTCAGAGGGTCAGAGGGTCATTGCGGCCAGCCAGCCGAACGCCAGCAATGGGAGGTTGTAGTGCAGGAACGTCGGCACCACGGTGTCCCAGATGTGGTGGTGCTGGCCGTCGATGTTCAGGCCGGAGGTGGGGCCGAGGGTGGAGTCCGAGGCCGGTGAGCCAGCGTCGCCCAAGGCACCCGCCGTGCCGACGATGCACACGATGGCCACCGGGCTGAAGCCCAGTTGCACACACAGCGGCACAAAAATCGCCGCCAGGATCGGCACCGTGGAAAACGACGAACCGATGCCCATGGTCACCAGCAAACCCACCAGCAACATCAGCAGCGCGCCCACCCCACGGCTATGGCCGATGAACGCCGCCGAGGTTTCCACCAGCGAACGCACGTCACCGGTGGCCTTGAGCACTTCGGCGAAGCCCGACGAGGCAATCATGATGAAGCCGATCATCGCCATCATCTTCATGCCTTCGGTGAACAGGTCGTCGGTGTCGCGCCAGCGCACGATGCCCGACACCGAGAAGATCAAAAACCCGGCCAGGGAGCCGATGATCATCGAGTCCAGCCACAGTTGGATGATAAACGCCGAGGCAATCGCCACGCCGGCCACCAGCAGGGTCAGTGGGTTGTATTGCACCGCGACCTGTTCGACCCGCTCGATTTTCTCCAGGTCGTACACGCGCTTTTTGCGGTAGCTGACAAACACCGCCACCAGCAGGCCAACCACCATGCCCAGCGCCGGCAGGCTCATGGCGTGAGTGACGTTGACTTGGCTGATATCCACCCCGCTCTTGGCCACGTTGGCCAGCAGTATCTGGTTGAGGAAGATATTGCCGAAACCCACCGGCAGAAACATGTAGGGCGTGATCAGGCCGAAGGTCATCACACAGGCGATCAGGCGGCGGTCCAGTTGCAGCTTGGTCAGCACGTAGAGCAGCGGCGGCACTAACAGCGGGATGAACGCGATATGGATCGGCAGGATGTTCTGCGAGGCAATCGCCACCACCCACAGCAGGCCAATCAACAGCCATTTGACGTGACTGCCGCCGGTGGCTTCCTGGCGGTCGACCAGCAGCAGCGCCTTGTCGGCCAGGGCGTGGGCCAGGCCGGATTTGGCAATCGCTACGGCGAAAGCGCCGAGCAAGGCGTAGGACAACGCCACAGTTGCACCACCGCCCAAGCCGCCATTGAAGGCTTTGAGCGTGGCGTCGATACCCAGCCCACCGGTAAGGCCACCGACCAGGGCACCGACGATGATGGCGATGACCACATGCACGCGGGACAGGCTGAGCACCAGCATGGTGCCGACCGCGGCAATGACTGCGTTAATCATGGTTACCTCAAGCAGAAACATAAAAAACAGGCATGCCCGCGCCCAGGCAGCCATCGGATGGCAGCCAGCGTGCAGGCTTGAAGGAGGTCTTATTAGAGGGCGCGCACTTTGCAGCAGGTGGGCCCGCATGTCAAAAAACCTGTGGTGAGGATGACTGTTTTAATAAAGAAACCTCTGAAACCGCCGATACAGAGCCTCTGTTTGTATTTTAGGTTAAGGATTTCCGATGTCGCTTAGGCAGCTCTCTATTCAATGGAAAATCACCCTGCTCGCCGGCCTGTGCCTGCTGGGGATCGTGACCCTGCTGGTGGGTCTTTCGTTGTATCGCATGGCGCAGAGCTCTCAGCAGGTCAAAGCCTCCAGCATGCAGATGCTGGATGAAGCCGCCCAGGCGCGCATCGAGGCGCAGGGTGAAGTGCAAGCGTTGGGCATTCGTCGCCAATTCATGGACGCCTACCAATACGGCCACGGTTTTTCCCGCCAGGTGCTGTTTTTGCGTGAACAGGCTGAAAAGCGCTTCCTCGACGCCTTCGACACCCGTGAAGACCTGACCCGCCAAGTCAAGGCCGCCCTGCAGGCCAACCCGGACTTGCTCGGTTTATCCCTGGTGTTCGAAGCCAACGCCCTGGACGGCAAGGATGAGTTATTCGCCGGCCAGGCCGAACTGGGCAGTAATGACAAGGGCCGCTTCGCCCTGTACTGGTCGCAACCGACGCCGGGCAAGCTGACCTCGATGGCGTTGCCGGAAAGCGACATGTCCAATACCCAGCTCAGCCCCAGCGGCGAGAAGGCCAACGCCTGGTTCACCTGCCCGCGTACGACCCTCAAACCCTGCGTGATCGAGCCCTACTTCTACAAGATCGATGGGCAAAACGTGCTGATGACCAGCATCGTCTTCCCGCTGATGGTCAATGGCAACGTCATCGCTTCGTTGTCGGTGGACATCAACCTCAACAGCCTGCAGGCCGTGAGCCAACAGGCCAGCCAGAAGTTGTATGACGGTCAGACCCAAGTCAGCATCCTCAGCCCCACCGGCTTGCTCGCCGGCTACAGTCCGGACGCGAGCAAACTCAGCCAGCGCCTGGACCAGGTCGACACCACCAACGGTGCGCAGTTGATCAGCGCCCTGGCCGGCAGTACACAGATCCGCAGCCTGCGCAGCGACCATCAGCTCAAGGTACTGGCACCGTTTGCGCCGATTCCGGAGGGCAAACCGTGGGGCGTGTTGCTGGACGTGCCAGAGAACGTCCTGGTGGCCCCCGCCGAAGCGCTGAAAGCCCAACTGGATGCCGACAATGCCAAGGGCACCCTGCTGGAACTGAGCCTGGGCCTGATTGCAGCCGTGGTCGGCCTGATCCTGGTGTGGCTGATGGCGCGCAGTGTGACCCGGCCGATCCTCGGCGTGGCACACATGCTCGAAGACATCGCCAGCGGCGAAGGCGACCTGACTCGCCGCCTGGCCTACGACAAACAGGATGAGCTGGGCCAACTGGCCGGCTGGTTCAACCGTTTCCTCGACAAGCTGCAACCGATCATCGCCGAGGTGAAACGCTCGGTGCAGGACGCTCGCGGCACTGCCGACCAGTCCGCCGCCATTGCCACGCAAACCAGCGCTGGCATGGAACAGCAGTACCGCCAGGTCGATCAGGTGGCCACCGCCTCCCACGAAATGAGCGCCACCGCCCAGGACGTGGCGCGCAGCGCGGCGCAGGCGGCGCAAGCGGCCCGCGATGCCGACCAGGCGACCCGCGACGGCCTGACCGTGATCGACCGCACCACCGCCAACATCGGCCACCTGGCGGCGGACATGAGCACCGCCATGGCCCAAGTCGAAGGCCTGGCCGCCAATAGCGAGAAGATTGGTTCGGTGCTGGAAGTGATTCGCGGCATCGCCGAGCAGACCAACCTGCTGGCCCTCAACGCCGCCATCGAAGCCGCCCGCGCCGGTGAGGCCGGCCGGGGCTTTGCAGTGGTGGCCGACGAAGTGCGCAACTTGGCGCAACGCACCCAGGAATCGGTGGAAGAAACCCGTCTGGTGATCGAGCAGTTGCAAAGCGGCACCGTCGATGTCGTCGGCGCCATGGGTAACAGCTATCGCCAGGCCCAGGGCAGCGTCGAACAAGTCGGCGAGGCCGTGACTGCCCTGCGTCAGATTGGCGATGCGGTCACAGTGATCAGCGACATGAACCTGCAAATCGCCAGCGCCGCCGAAGAACAAAGCGCGGTGGCCGAGGAGATCAACAGCAACGTGGCGACCATTCGCGATGTGACCGAGTCGCTGTCGGAGCAGGCGAATGAGTCGGCCAGGGTGAGCCAGGCGTTGAACAGCCTGGCGAATCAACAACAGGGGTTAATGGACCAGTTCCGCGTCTGAGCGACTGCACGCCACCTGACCTGACGCAGATAACAGTGGGAGGGGGCTTGCTCCCGACAGCGATGAATCAGTCGATAGAGGCGTTGGCTGACACACCGACATCGGGAGCAAGCCCCCTCCCACGGGGTAATTCGATCAGCACTTTCAGCCCACCCAACTCACTTTCGTGCAACTGCAACACCCCGCCCCACACCTCGACAATGTCCCGCACGATCCCCAACCCAAGGCCGTGGCCGTCTATCTGTTCATCCAGGCGCGCGCCACGGCTGAACACCTGGTCACGCTGCGCTTCGGGGATGCCGGGACCGTCATCTTCCACCGCCAACCGGTAGCTGTGCTCAGTCTCGATGATGCTCAGGCGCACATCGGCGTCCGCCCATTTGCAGGCGTTGTCCAACAGATTGCCGAGCAGTTCCAACAGATCTTCACGGTCCCAGGGCAACTGCAGGCCGGGCGCAGCGTGGTAGCTGAGGTCCAGGTGCTCGCCGTGGATCATGGTCAGGGTGGCGAGCAGGCCAGGCAGTTCTTTATCGCAATCGAACAACGCACCGGGCAGGGTTTCACCCGCCAGGCGGGCGCGGTTGAGTTCACGGTTGAGGCGTTGTTGCACCTGCTCCAACTGGTCACGCAACAGTTTGCTCACCTCAGGACGATCTTTGAGCGCCTCGCTCGATGCCGCACTCAACAGCACTGCCAACGGGGTTTTGAGCGCGTGGCCAAGGTTGCCGAGGGCATTGCGCGAGCGCTTGAGGCTGTCTTCGGTGTGGGCCAGCAAGTGGTTAATCTGCGCCACCAACGGCTCCAGCTCCAGCGGTACCTGGGTGTCGAGCTGCGAACGTTGGCCCTGCTGCAGTTGGGCGATCTGGTTGCGGGCGGTTTCCAGCGGGCGCAATGCGCGGCGTACGGTGACCCGCTGCAGGACCAACACCAGCAGCAGCGCCGCTAACCCCAGCACCAGGCCGATCTGACGCATCAGGCGGAAGCTTTCACGCACCGGGGTGTAGTCCTGGGCCACGCTGATGGAAATCGACTGGCCGAAGCGTTTGTAGTCCGAACGCAACACCAGCAATTGCTGGCCTTCCGGGCCCAGTTGCAGATTGCCCTTGAGCCCGATCTCGGGCAGGCGCGGCAGTTCCTGGTCCCATAAGGAGCGGGAGCGCCAGTGGGTCTCGGCAAAATCGATGCGGAAGTAGTGCCCGGAAAACGGCCGCTGATAGGCCGGCGACAGGCGTTGTTCATCCAGCTGCACGCCGTTGGGTCCGCGCACCAGAGCCACCAGCAGGTTTTCGGCATCGTTGCGCAGACCGGCTTCCAGGTAGCGCTGCAAACCGGCTTCGAACAACCACAGGCTGGTCTGCGCCAGCACCACGCCGACGATCACCATCACACTGATAAGGCCAAGGCTCAGGCGCCGCTGGATCGACCTCATGCAGGGTTGGCGCCAAACCGGTAACCCTGGCCGCGCCGGGTCTCGATCACGCTGCGGCCCAGCTTGCGGCGCAGGTGATTGACGTGCACTTCCAGCACATTGGAATCCCGCTCGGTCTCGCCATCGTACAGGTGCTCGGCCAGGTGGCTTTTCGACAGGATCTGTTCGGGGTGCAGCATGAAATAGCGCAACAGGCGGAATTCGGCGGCGGTCAGCTGGATCTCGGCGCCATCGCGCAACACGCACTGGCGGCCTTCATCCAAGTGCAGGCCGGCGGCTTGCAACGTGGGCTGGTTAGTTTGGCCATGGGAACGGCGCAACAACGCCTGGATACGCAGGTATAACTCTTCAGGGTGAAAGGGTTTGGCCAGGTAATCGTCCGCGCCGGCCTTGAGCCCTTCGATGCGCTCGGCCCAGGAATCGCGGGCGGTGAGAATCAGCACCGGGATTGCCAACGCGGCGGCACGCCACTGTGCCAGCACCTCGAGTCCAGGCAGGCCGGGCAGGCCAAGGTCGAGAATGATCAGGTCGTAGGGCTCGCTTCGCCCCTGGTAAACGGCATCGCGCCCGTCGGCCAGCCAATCGACGGCATAGCCCTGGCGCTGGAGGCCAGCCAACAGTTCATCGGCCAAGGGTACGTTGTCTTCCACCAGCAGCAGGCGCATCAGTCTTCCTCGTCTTTGATCAGCACACCGGTGCTCGCGTCCAGCTTGATCTCGCGCACCACACCGTCGGTGGTCACCAGTTCCACTTCATAGGCATATTGCCCGTGTTTCTTTTCCAGCTCGGCTTCCAGCAGGCGTGAGCCGGGATAGCGCGCCATGGCCTGATGCAACAGCTGTTCGAGCGGCAGGATTATTCCCTGCTGGCGCAGTGCCAAGGCTTCATCCTGATTGAGGTCGCGGGCCGCCAAGCTGGAGCAAAATGCCATGAGCACCAGCGCCACGCGACTGCCGGCGCGTAAATTTACCTTCATTACGTATCCTGATGATTCTTGAGAACCTGCCCGGTGAGCGCGTCCAATTCAACATCCCATTCGATGCCGTGGGCATCTTCCAATTCGACCTCGTAGACGTACTTGCCATAGGCCTCGTCCAGGTCGGTATCCAGCAGTGTTGAACCGGGGTGCAGGGCCAGGGCCGCCGCTTCCAGTTGGTCAAAGGCGACAATAGTAACAGTGGCCGGCACTTTCAGTGGCTTGTCGGGGTCCACGGCTCGGGCCTGGGTCGCCGTGAGAGCGATGATACCGGCGGCAACCAGAGCGGTGAGGCGCTTCATGATAAGTCTCCGTTACAGGATGTTTTCCTACGCCAGCCACCGTACGCGCTGCAACTTAACTGAAACTGAATTGCCACCATGGCAATTCCAGCCCGGGCCTTTTTCCCTCATCCTGCGAGATTTTCTATACTGCCCCGCTCGCTTCAACAGAGACCGGTATGACAGCCATCCACATCAAGTTTCCCGCCCTGACCCTCAAGGCCGGCAAACGCGCCTTTGCCCGGATTCGCGAGCAAGGCCTCAAGCCTGCCGATGTCGGCATCCTGCCCGGCGCGGCCGGTGGCCCCAAGGCGCTGGGTATCCAGGGCCTGGACCTGGCGCTGTTCGGCGACTGGCTGCCCCGCGCACCACGCGAGCGGGCGCTGATCGGCGCGTCCATCGGTTCCTGGCGGTTTGCCAGCGCCTGCCTGCCCGACCCGGTGCAAGGCCTGCTGGACCTTGGCCGCTTATATAACGAACAGCGCTTTGCCAAAGGCGTGACCATGGCCGAAGTCAGCCACAGCTGCCGGCGCATGCTCGACGACCTGCTGGCCGGCCGCGATGCACGGGTGCTGGACAACCCGGACTACCGCCTCAACATCATGGTGGTCAAGAGCCATGGCCTGCTTGCCGATGACCACCGTGGGCGCCTCGGGCTGGGCCTGTCCTCAGTAATCGCCGACAACCTGCGCGGCCGCGCGCGGCTGTCGCGGCACTTCGAACGGCTGATCATCCACGACCCGCGCCAGGCCCCGCCCGTGCACCCGCTAAAGGATTTCCCCTCGCGCTTCCTGGCCCTGGAACTGGGCAACCTGCGCCAGGCACTGCTGGCGTCGGGCTCAATCCCGATGGTCATGCAAGGCGTGCGCGACCTGCCCGGCGCAGGCGCCGGCACCTACCGCGACGGCGGCCTGTTGGACTACCACCTCGACCTGCCCTACCACGGCGATGACATCGTGCTGTACCCGCACTTCACCGACCGGGTCATCCCCGGCTGGTTCGACAAGGGCCTGCCGTGGCGGCGCAGCAACCCACAGGGCCTGCAGGACGTGTTACTGCTGGCGCCATCCAAGGACTACCTCGCCCGTCTGCCCCACGGCAAACTCCCGGACCGCAGCGACTTCAAGCGCTTCATGGGCGACGACCCAAGCCGCAACAAATACTGGCAGACAGCGATGAGCGAAAGCCGGCGGCTAGGGGATGAGTTTCTGGCATTGGCGGATAACGGTGCATTGGGCGAGAGACTACAAGTCTTGTAGACGGCGGCTTACCAGCGATAACCAACGTTATCGACACAACTGTGCAGCCCCTCAACCACTAACCACGATGCGAAGCGAGCCGCTCTTGATCGTGATCTTGATCTCGCTTTTGATCTCAGGCGCCCCGTCAAACACGCTGGCCGGAATTCGACAGGGATTTGGGGGGTAAACCGGCAGGGATGCCGGTTTAGCCGCCCCGCGCCATGGATGGCGCGTGGCGGCGGCCCCCCAAAT
>NZ_JBYVMD010000066.1:0-23126 GCF_058145955.1 Pseudomonas sp. A39 | reverse complement strand
AGCCTGGCGCCGAAGGATTCGGCCAGTTGCTCGGCGAGCATGGTCTTGCCGGTGCCGGGCTCGCCCTTGACCAGCAGTGGCCGCTCCAGGGTGATGGCGGCGTTGACGGCCAGTTTCAGGTCATCAGTGGCAACGTAGGCCTGGGTGCCTTCGAACTTCATCGGTCATTCCTCGAATTCATCAATGCCCGGACTATACCGCGCGGCCCCGGCGACTGTGAACGCAGGCGGATTATTCAGTCTCTGAATGACCGGTCACCTTCAATCCGCCGAGGGCTTGGGTTGTTCATAACGCGCATTGAAGGCCTGGATAAACCCGTTGCGCAAAATCGCCAAAAACGCCGAGAACGCGCTGACATTTTGCTGATGCACGCTGCCACTGAGCTCCACGCGGGTGGCGAACTGGTTCTTGCTCTGGTTTTTCAGCACGGTCTCACTGGCGCCGACCACGGCTTCCCAGATGGAGCGGAAGATGTTCTTGTCTTTGTTTTCCACGTCTTGTTTCCAGTCGAACACTTCTACATCCCGCAGCAACGGCTTGATGTAGCCGGTCAACTGGCCTTTTTCGGCCTGGGCTTCAATGACCACGTCGCCCGTGCCGGCCTTGAAATCGAACTTGCCGTAGGCCGAGGCGAAGTCATTCATGCGCTTTAACTGCAAGTCTTTGGCGCGGAAACGGAATTCGAACTCTTCGAAGTCGCTCAACGGGTCAAAGGTGGCGGTGGCTTCCAGCGGCGCCTGGCCTTGCAGCAACGCCTTGCCTTCAAAGCGCGCGTCACGCTTGCCTTTGACGTCGACCACATTGGTCAGGTTGAAGAAGCTCGCGTTGACGTCCGTGGCGTTGATGTTGACCTGGGGCTTGGAACTGAAGTTATGAAAGGCGATCTTGCCCTCTTCGATACGCACCTCGTTCAAGGTGATCGGCAGCAGTTTGCTCAGCTGTTCCTGCCAGTCGGTGCCTTTACCGGTCTGGGATGCCTGTTTGTTGGCCCCGCCGTCGACGAAGTTGATCTCCGGTCTTACAAAGTGCCCCTCGGCCACCACCGCATGGTCGTACCACAGCGAATGCCAGCTCACGGCGAACTCGATCAGCGGCGCCTTGACGAACGGGACGGGCACCTTGCCGTCCACTTTGACGATTTGCAGGCCGTTGATCCGGTAGGCGCCGCGCCATAGGGCCAGGTCCACATCCGCCACCTGGCCGCGGTAATCGCCCATGTCGGCGAGCTTTTCATTCAGGTAATTGCGCACCAGGTAGGGCAGTGCAATGTTCACGGCAACCAGCACCACCATCAGCCCGGCGACGGTCCATAGCGGCCAACTGTAGCGACGTTTCATGGGGAGGGTCCTCTGTCCGTATAGGGCATGGACTGCCGGGAGCGCCGCAACGTTCCGCCGACTGGACGCCTCCGAGCCTGAGGCATACCCTTGGGGCCTTCCGGAAATCGAGCAATAGGACCCGTCATGAGCCGTATCTTTGCAGACAACGCGCACTCCATCGGTAACACGCCCCTGGTGCAGATCAACCGTATCGCACCGCGCGGCGTGACCATCCTGGCCAAGATCGAAGGGCGCAACCCGGGCTATTCGGTGAAGTGCCGCATTGGCGCAAACATGATCTGGGACGCCGAAAGCACCGGCAAACTCAAGCCCGGCATGACCATTGTCGAACCCACTTCCGGTAACACCGGCATCGGCCTGGCGTTTGTCGCTGCGGCCCGTGGCTACAAGCTGCTGTTGACCATGCCGGCGTCCATGAGCATCGAGCGGCGCAAGGTCCTCAAGGCCCTTGGCGCCGAGCTGGTGCTGACCGAGCCGGCCAAGGGCATGCCCGGTGCCATCGCCAAGGCCGCTGAAATTGTTGCTGGCGACCCGGCGACCTATTTTATGCCGGGCCAGTTCGAAAACCCGGCCAACCCGGCGATCCACGAGAAAACCACCGGCCCGGAAATCTGGAACGACACCGATGGCGCCGTGGACGTGCTGGTCGCGGGCGTGGGGACCGGCGGTACCATTACCGGCGTATCGCGCTATATCAAGAACATCGCGGGCAAGCCGATCCTGTCGGTGGCCGTCGAGCCGGTTGTCTCGCCGGTGATCACCCAGGCGCTGGCGGGCGAAGAGATCAAGCCCAGCCCGCACAAGATCCAGGGCATTGGCGCCGGTTTCGTGCCGAAGAACCTGGACTTGTCGATGGTCGACCGCGTTGAATTGGTGACCGACGACGAATCCAAGGCCATGGCCCTGCGCCTGATGCAGGAAGAGGGGATTTTGTGCGGTATTTCCTGCGGCGCCGCCATGGCCGTGGCAGTGCGCCTGGCCGAGAAGCCGGAAATGCAAGGCAAGACCATCGTGGTGATCCTGCCGGACTCCGGTGAGCGCTACTTATCCAGCATGCTGTTCAGCGATTTGTTCACCGAACAAGAAAACCAGGCTTGATGCATGTCCTGTGGTGATTAGGCTTACTGTGGTGAGCGGGCCTGTTGTGGTGAGTGGGCTTGTTGTGGTGAGCGGGCTTGCCCCGCGCTGGGCTGCGAAGCGGCCCTCACACCCGTCACCGCGTTTATCGCTGGAGAAATGCGGTGGCCTTATTGGGGCCGCTTCGCAGCCCAGCGCGGGGCAAGCCCGCTCACTACAACGAAGCCGCTCACCACAGTCATCGGTTGATGTGCGTCAGCGCTATTAAGCTAGGCCTTCTGCATAATGGCCCAACTGTTTATCATGGCCGGCTGCTACGTCTGCTGTTGGCCAGGCGATTATTTCCAGGAGTTGCTGCATGACCTTTTCTTTGGCCGCCAAGCTGTCGGTACTGGCGTTGTTTATCGGCAGCACGCTGTATGTGCACCTGCGCGGCAAGGCGCGTTTGCCGATGTTGCGCCAGTTCGTCAACCATTCGGCGCTGTTCGCCCCGTATAACGCCTTGATGTACCTGTTTTCGGCCGTGCCGTCCAAGCCGTACCTGGACCGCAGCAAGTTCCCGGAACTGGATGTGCTCAAGGACAACTGGGAAGTGATCCGCGAAGAGGCCATGCACCTGTTCGACGAGGGTTACATCCGCGCGGCGGAAAAGAACAACGATGCCGGCTTCGGTTCGTTCTTCAAGAAGGGCTGGAAGCGTTTCTACCTCAAGTGGTACGACAAACCCCTGCCATCGGCCGAGGCGCTGTGCCCGAAAACCGTGGCGCTGGTGAGCAGCATTCCCAACGTCAAGGGCGCGATGTTCGCGCTGTTGCCGGGCGGCAGCCACCTGAACCCGCATCGCGATCCGTTTGCCGGTTCCCTGCGGTACCACCTGGGCCTGTCCACGCCGAACTCCGACGACTGTCGCATTTTCGTCGACGGCCAGGTGTACGCCTGGCGCGACGGTGAGGACGTGATGTTCGACGAGACCTACGTGCACTGGGTCAAGAACGAAACCGAGCAGACCCGTGTGATTCTGTTCTGTGACATTGAACGGCCGCTGAGCAATCGCGTGATGACCCGTATCAACCGTTGGGTCAGCAAGCAATTGGGCCGCGCGACGGCACCGCAGAACCTGGATGACGAGCGCGTTGGCGGGATTAACCAGGCGTATGCCTGGAGCAAGACCTTCAGCGACAAGTTCAGTGGTGTGGTCAAGCAGTGGAAGCGCAAGCACCCGAAGGCCTACCGCATTGCGCGGCCGGTGCTGGCTGTAGTTGTCTTGGTACTGCTGTGGAAGTGGCTGTTCGGCTGATCTGAAAGGTTAAACGCGGTCAAAATGTGGGAGGGGGCTTGCCCCTCCCACATTGGTTTTGCGGTGCTCTTAAGATGCGATCAGTTGGCGCAGCACATAGTGCAGAATCCCGCCCGCCTTGAAGTACTCCACTTCATTCAGCGTATCGATCCGGCACAGCACCTCGACTTTCTCGCTGCTTCCATCCTCCCGTGTAATCACCAGCGTCAGGTTCATGCGCGGGGTGATCTCTACGTCGGTCAGGCCGAGAATGTCGATCCTCTCCTTGCCGGTCAGCTTGAGCGACGTGCGGTTCTGATCCAGCTTGAACTGCAACGGCAGCACGCCCATGCCTACCAGGTTGGAGCGGTGAATCCGCTCGAAACTCTCGGCGATCACCGCCTTGACGCCCAGCAAGTTGGTGCCCTTGGCCGCCCAGTCACGGCTGGAGCCGGTGCCGTATTCCTGGCCGGCAATCACCACCAGCGGCGTGCCCGAAGCCTGGTATTTCATCGCCGCATCGTAGATCGGCATTTTCTCGCCGGTGGGGATATACAGCGTATTACCGCCTTCTTCGCCGCCGAGCATTTCATTGCGGATACGGATATTGGCAAAGGTGCCGCGCATCATCACTTCATGGTTACCACGGCGCGAGCCGTAGGAGTTGAAGTCGCGTGGCTCCACGCCTTGCTCGCGCAGGTAGCGGCCGGCGGGGCTGTCTGTCTTGATATTGCCGGCGGGGGAGATGTGGTCGGTGGTGACCGAATCGCCCAGCAGGGCGAGCACGTTGGCGCCTCGGACGTCCTTGATGACCGGCAAGGGACCTGCGATGTCATCGAAGAATGGCGGGTGCTGGATGTAGGTGGAGTCCTTCTGCCACACGTAGGTGGCGGCCTGTGGCACTTCAATGGCTTGCCACTGTTCGTCACCGGCAAACACCTCGGCGTATTCCTTGTGGAACATGCCGGTGCTGACTTGGGCCACCGCGTCGGCGATCTCTTTGCTGCTCGGCCAGATGTCCTTGAGGTACACCGGGTTGCCGTCCTGATCGTTACCCAGCGGCTCGCTGCTGATATCGATGCGTACGGTGCCCGCCAGAGCGTAAGCCACCACCAGCGGCGGCGAAGCCAGCCAGTTGGTTTTCACCAGCGGGTGCACGCGGCCTTCGAAGTTGCGGTTGCCGGACAGCACCGACGCCACGGCAAGGTCGGCTTTCTGGATGGCCTTTTCGATCGGCTCGGGCAACGGCCCGGAGTTGCCGATACAGGTGGTGCAGCCATAACCCACGAGGTCGAAGCCAAGTTTGTCCAGGTACTGGGTGAGGCCCGCGGCCTTGTAGTAGTCGGTGACCACTTTGGAGCCGGGTGCCAATGAGGTTTTCACCCAGGGCTTGCGGGTCAGGCCCTTTTCCACGGCCTTTTTCGCCACCAGCCCGGCCGCCATCATCACGCTGGGGTTGGAGGTGTTGGTGCAGGAGGTGATCGCGGCGATCACCACCGCGCCGTTTTTCAGGCGATAGGTCTGGCCGTCGTATTCGTAGTCGGTTTCGCCCACCAAGTCGGCATTGCCCACGGCAACCCCGCCGCCGCCTTCGCTTTCGAGGCGACCTTCCTCCTTGTTGGCGGGTTTGAATTGCAGGTCGAGGAAGTCGCTGAACGCTTGGCCGACATTCGGCAGGGACACACGGTCCTGCGGGCGTTTCGGCCCGGCCAGGCTGGCTTCGACACTGCCCATGTCGAGGGCCAGGCTGTCGGTGAACACCGGTTCTTGGCCGGCGTTGCGCCACAGGCCTTGGGCCTTGGTGTAAGCCTCCACCAACTTCACGGTTTCTGCCGGACGGCCGGACAGGCGCAGGTAGTCCAACGTCACTTCATCCACTGGGAAAAAACCGCAGGTGGCGCCATATTCCGGGGCCATGTTGGCGATGGTGGCACGGTCGGCCAGCGGCAGGTCCGCGAGGCCGTCGCCGTAGAATTCGACGAACTTGCCCACCACGCCTTTTTTACGCAGCATCTGGGTCACGGTCAGCACCAAGTCGGTGGCGGTGATGCCTTCTTTCAATTTGCCGGTGAGCTTGAAACCGATCACTTCCGGGATCAGCATCGACACGGGCTGGCCGAGCATCGCCGCCTCGGCCTCGATACCGCCCACGCCCCAGCCGAGTACGCCGAGGCCGTTGATCATGGTGGTGTGGGAGTCGGTGCCGACCAGGGTGTCCGGGAAGGCATAGGTGCGGCCGTCTTCGTCCTTGGTCCAGACCGTGCGGCCGAGGTATTCGAGGTTGACCTGGTGGCAAATGCCGGTGCCCGGCGGCACCACGCTGAAGTTGTCGAAGGCGCTCTGGCCCCAACGCAGGAAGGCGTAGCGTTCGCCGTTGCGCTGCATCTCGATGTCGACGTTTTGCTCGAAGGCATCGGCGTTGCCGAATTTGTCGACCATCACCGAGTGGTCGATCACCAAGTCCACGGGGGAGAGCGGGTTGATGCGCTGCGGGTCGCCCCCGGCCTTGGCCACGGCGGCGCGCATGGCGGCCAGGTCGACCACGGCGGGAACGCCGGTAAAGTCTTGCATCAATACCCGGGCCGGGCGGTACTGGATCTCGCGGTCGGACTGGCGCTCTTTGAGCCAGGCGGCAATGGCCTTGAGGTCGGCGCCGGTGACGGTCTTGTCGTCTTCCCAGCGCAGCAGGTTTTCCAGCAGCACCTTGAGGGACATCGGCAGTTTATCCAGGTCACCCAGGCTCTTGGCGGCTTCGGGCAAGCTGAAGTAGTGATAGGTCTTGTCGTCGATTTGCAGGGTTTTAAGGGTTCTCAGGCTATCAAGGGATGACATTACATGACTCCTTATGGTCCGCACGGCTACGGACCTGACGGGACGAACAGAGCTTTCAAACTAGCCCTGTTTTCAGTAGCTGGCTAATTACTGGACTCTATGGACAGAACCAAGGTTCCGAACTCAGCTATCATGCGCGCGTTTTCATGACAGGCTTTGCGATAGCGCAAGCCAGTTGCCAGGAGATTCAATGAACACCCTTTTTATGCACTGCCGCCCAGGTTTTGAAGGCGAAGTCTGTTCCGAGATCGCGGAGCACGCCGCGCGCCTGAACGTTTCCGGCTACGCCAAGGCCAAGACCGGCAGCGCCTGCGCCGAATTTGTCTGCACCGAAGAAGACGGCGCCCAGCGCCTGATGCACGGCCAGCGTTTTGCCGAGCTGATCTTCCCGCGGCAATGGGCGCGCGGGGTATTCATCGACCTGCCGGAAACCGACCGCATCAGCGTGATCCTCGCCCACCTGCGCGAATTCCCGGTGTGCGGCAGCCTGTGGCTGGAGATGGTCGACACCAACGACGGCAAGGAACTGTCGAACTTCTGCAAGAAGTTCGAAGTGCACCTGCGCAAAGCCTTGCTGAACGCCGGCAAGCTGGTCGATGACGCGAGCAAGCCGCGCCTGCTGCTGACCTTCAAGAGCGGCCGCGAAGTGTTCATGGGGCTGGCCGAGTCGAACAACTCGGCCATGTGGCCGATGGGCATCCCGCGCCTGAAATTCCCACGGGATGCGCCCAGCCGTTCTACCCTCAAGCTGGAAGAGGCCTGGCACCACTTCATTCCCCGCGACCAGTGGGACGAGCGCCTGCACGGCGACATGACCGGCGTCGACCTCGGCGCAGCGCCGGGCGGTTGGACCTGGCAACTGGTCAACCGTGGCATGCTGGTAACCGCCATCGACAACGGCCCCATGGCCGAAAGCCTGATGGACACCGGCCTGGTCCAACACTTGATGGCCGACGGCTTCACCTTCGTGCCCAAGCAGCCGGTGGACTGGATGGTTTGCGATATTGTCGAGAAACCGGCGCGTAACGCCGCACTGCTGGAAACCTGGATCGGCGAGGGGCATTGCCGCGAGGCGGTGGTGAACCTCAAGTTGCCGATGAAACAGCGTTACGCCGAAGTGAAGCGCTTGCTGGAGCGTATCGAAGAGGGCTTCAAGGCGCGTGGTATTCGTGTGGAGATCGGCTGCAAGCAGCTGTATCACGACCGTGAGGAAGTGACTTGCCATTTGCGTCGGCTGGAAACAGCGAAGAAAACCAAGGCCCGCTGAGTCTAGGGCGGTCACCGCTCAAATGTGGGCGCTGGCTGGCCTGCGATAGCGGTATAACGGTCGATATCTATGATGAATGTGCCCCCGTCATCGCGGGCAAGCCCGCTCCCACAGTAGAGCGGGTCTGTTTCAGGAGTGAAGTATGAGTCATCCAGAAGAAATGCCTGTAGACGGCACCCTCGACGCCACCGGCCTCAACTGCCCGGAACCGGTCATGATGCTGCACCAGCACATCCGCGACCTGCCGCCCGGTGGCTTGCTCAAGGTGATCGCGACCGACCCGTCCACGCGTCGCGATATTCCCAAGTTCTGCGTGTTCCTGGACCACGAACTGGTGGATCAGCAGGAGCAGGCCGGTACGTACCTGTACTGGATCCGCAAGAACTCCGTTTAACCCAACGCCTTGTCTGCGCGAATGCGCCGGCGTGCACTGCGCGCCAGGCGCACCAGCAACATCCCCGCCGCGCAGCTCAGGCCTACGATCAGCCCTTGCCACAAGCCGCTTGGGCCGCTGGGTTCGCCCAGCCAGTCGGTCAGGCCCAAGGCATAACCCACCGGCAGGCCCACGCCCCAATACGCGAACAAGGTCAGCACCATGGTCACGCGGGTGTCCTGGTAGCCACGCAGCGCACCCGCCGCCGTGACCTGGATCGAGTCGGAGAACTGGAACAGCGCTGAGAACACGATCAACATCGACGCCAAGTGAATCACCACCGGGTCCGGGGTGTAGATCGCCGCAATCTGCTCGCGAAACACCAGCATCAGGCTGCAAGACAAGCAGGCATACGCCAGCGCAGTGCCCATGCCGACACCGGCGGCGAAGCGCGCTTCACGCGGTTCGCCACGGCCCAGGGCCTGGCCGACGCGCACGGTGACGGCCATGCTCAAGGAGTAGGGGATCATGAACACCAGCGAGCTGACGTTCAGGGCGATCTGATGGCCGGACACCACCGTGGCCCCCAGGCTACCGAGCAGCAAGGCGATTACCGCGAAAATGCTCGATTCGGCAAAAATCGCGATGCCAATCGGTAGGCCAATCCCCAGTACACGCTTGATCACCGCCCATTGCGGCCAGTCGAAGCGCTTGAACAATTCGCTGCTCTGATAGGCCGGGCCCCAGCGGGTCCAGCCGGCCAGGCCGAGCATCATCACCCACATCGCAATGGCCGTGGCCCAGCCACACCCCACGCCACCCATGGCTGGCAGGCCGAGGTGACCGTAGATGAAGATGTAGTTCAGCGGAATGTTCAGCGCCAGGCCACACAGGCCCATCACCATGCTCGGCCGCGTGCGGCCCAGGCCGTCGCTGAAACAGCGCAACACGTAATACAGCGCAATGGCCGGCATACCGGCGGCAATGCCGTGCAGGTAGCCCATGGACGGCGCGATCAGGTCGGGCTCGACCTTCATCGCACGCAGGATCGGTTCGGCGCAGAGCAACAGCAGCGCGCCCGTGATACCGACCACCACGGCCAGCCACAAGGACTGTCGCACCAGCGGCCCGATCTCGCTGAACTGGCCCGCGCCGTAGCGCTGGGCAACTTTCGGGGTGGTGGCCAGCAGCGTGCCGGTCATCAGCAGGTACACCGGGATCCAGATCGAATTGCCCAGGCCTACGGCCGCCAGGTCCTGAGGGCTGACGCGCCCGGCCATCACCGCATCGACAAAGCTCATCGCGGTGGTGGCCAGTTGGCCGATGATGATCGGCACGGCGAGCGTCAACAGGCCGCGCACTTCCCGGCTGATGCGGGCGGGGCGGGTGAGGGTGGCGGTGGCAGTGTTCACGTACAGGTGTCCAGTAGAAGGCAGCGCAAGGACGGCGGATTCTACGCCTTGACGCATCGGTCAGGAAAAAACCTGTGTTAGCGATTTGTAAGCGAGGGCTGCGATCCCTGTACACTGCGGGTCCGCCAAAGGAGCCTGCCATGCTGATTGTTGCCGACGAAAATATTCCGCTGCTCGATGCATTTTTCCAAGGATTTGGCGAGATTCGCCGCGTGCCCGGCCGTTCCCTCGACCGCGCTACGGTCGAGCAGGCTGATGTGTTGCTGGTGCGCTCGGTGACCAACGTCAACCGTGCATTGCTGGAGGGCAGCAAGGTTCGCTTCGTCGGCACCTGCACCATTGGCACCGACCATCTGGACCTCGATTACTTCAAGCAGGCCGGCATCCAGTGGTCCAGCGCCCCCGGCTGCAACGCGCGTGGCGTGGTGGACTATGTGCTGGGCAGCCTGCAGACCCTGGCCGAGATCGAAGGCGCCGACCTCAACCAGCGTACTTATGGTGTGGTGGGCGCGGGTGAAGTGGGCGGGCGGCTGGTCAAGGTGCTCAAGGGCCTGGGCTGGAACGTGCTGGTGTGCGACCCGCCACGGCAGATCGCCGAGGACGGCGACTACGTCAGCCTGGCGCAGATCATCGAGCAATGCGACGTGATCAGCTTGCACACGCCGCTGACCAAGTCCGGCAACGGTTCAACCTGGCACCTGTTCGACCGCCAGCGCCTCGAGCAGCTCAAGCCCGGCACCTGGCTGATCAACGCCAGCCGTGGCCCGGTGGTGGACAACGCCGCGCTGCGTGAGGTGTTGCTGGCGCGTGAAGACTTGCAAGCGGTGCTGGACGTGTGGGAAGGCGAGCCCGAAGTGGACGTCGACCTGGCTGATTTGTGCGTGCTGGCCACGCCGCATATCGCCGGCTACAGCCTTGAGGGCCGGCAGCGCGGCACGGCGCAGATCTATCAGGCGTTCTGTGCGCACCTGGGTCAGGCGCCGAGCATCCTGTTGAGTGATCTGCTGCCGCCACCGTGGTTGGCCGAAGTGCACTTGAATGCATCGACTGACCCGGCCTGGGCATTGGCGACCCTGTGCCGCAGCGTGTACGACCCCCGTCGCGATGATGCGGATTTCCGTCGTAGCCTTGTGGGAACGGTGGAAGAGCAGCGTAAGGCGTTTGACCTGCTGCGCAAGCATTATCCCGCACGCCGCGAGATCGAGGGTTTGAAGGTGCGGATCAATGGGGAGTCGACGGCCCTGGCCAGTATCGTGTCCGCATTGGGCGCGCAGGCAATTTAAACGCCAATAAAAACCCGGCCACCTGGGCCGGGTTTGAAAGAGCGTGGCGTTTCAGCCTTGCTGGGCAGGCTTGACCAATTTTTCTTCCAGTTCGCTGCAGGCTTGCTGGATCATCTCTTCGGTGATCTGCACTTCACGGCCCTGAGCGTCGATGTACGAGCAAGGCAGCTGCTGCGGCTGGCGGATCACTTCAATCTTGGCATCGCTGCTATTTTGCAAGGTCATGGCCTGTCTCCTCATCAGGTTGTGTACCCACTTTAAGACCCCCGCGTGACCACGCTGTTACAACTCCCTGCGGGATCACCGGTTCGAACACCCAGTCCACCAGAAACCGATACAAATTTCCAGCCAGGGGTTAGACCGATAGCCTCTAGGGATCAGCGTCGGCGGGCATAATTAACCTGACTCATTGCTATTTGCCCAAGTTCCCCCAATGTTGGGGGGTAGATACTTATCCCCCCTGCGCAGGTGATGCCCTCCATGTTCTCAGTCCGTCAACGCCGTGCGATCCGCCTGGCCAGCCGCTTCATTGCGCCTTACCGCTGGCACGCACTCGGCGCCCTGTTGGCGCTCATCGTTACCGCCGGTATTACTTTGTCCATGGGGCAGGGCATCCGCCTGCTGGTGGACCAGGGTTTCATGACCCAGTCGCCGCACCTGCTCAACCAGTCCATCGGCCTGTTCATGGTGCTGGTGCTGGGCTTGGCAGTGGGCACGTTTGCGCGGTTTTACCTGGTGTCGTGGATCGGCGAACGGGTGGTGGCCGATATCCGTCGGCAAGTGTTCAACCATCTTATTTACCTGCACCCGGGCTTCTACGAGAACAACCGTAGTTCGGAAATCCAGTCGCGGCTGACCACCGACACCACCTTGCTGCAATCGGTGATCGGCTCGTCGCTGTCGCTGTTCCTGCGCAATGCGTTGATGGTGATCGGTGGCATCGTGCTGCTGTTTGTCACCAACCCCAAGCTCACCAGTATCGTGGTGGTGGCGCTGCCGCTGGTGCTGGCGCCGATCCTGATTTTCGGCCGGCGCGTGCGCAGCCTGTCGCGACAAAGCCAGGACCGCATCGCTGATGTGGGCAGCTATGTGTCCGAGACCCTCGGCCAGATCAAGACCGTGCAGGCCTATAACCACCAGGTGCAGGACGAACAACGCTTCGCCGTGACGGTGGAAGACGCCTTTACCACCGCGCGCAAACGCATCACCCAGCGTGCCTGGTTGATTACCCTGGTGATCATGCTGGTGCTGGGCGCCGTGGGGGTGATGCTGTGGGTGGGTGGCATGGACGTCATCAGCGGGCGGATTTCCGGCGGTGAGCTGGCGGCGTTTGTGTTCTATAGCCTGATCGTCGGCAGCGCGGTCGGCACCCTGAGTGAAGTGCTCGGCGAACTGCAACGGGCTGCCGGTGCCGCCGAGCGCATTGGCGAGTTGTTGCAGTCGAGTAATGACATCCAGGCGCCCGCGGACGGCACCGTCCAACTGCCGGAGCGGGTCAGCGGCCGCATGGAACTGCAAGACCTGCGCTTTTCCTACCCTTCACGTCCCGACAGCTACGCCATCGACGGCTTGAATTTGACCATCAACCCCGGGGAAACCCTGGCGCTGGTAGGCCCATCCGGCGCCGGTAAATCGACCATTTTCGACCTGCTGCTGCGCTTCTACGACCCCCAGCAAGGCCGCATCCTGCTCGAAGGCCACCCGCTGACCGAACTCGACCCCATGGACCTGCGCCGCCACTTCGCCTTGGTCTCCCAAAGCCCGGCGCTGTTTTTCGGCAGCGTCGAAGAGAACATCCGCTACGGCAACCCGACGGCCACCACCGAACAGGTCGAAGCCGCCGCGCGCATTGCCCATGCTCATGACTTCATCCTGCAAATGCCCGACGGCTACCAGACCCACCTCGGCGACGGCGGCATGGGCCTCTCCGGCGGTCAACGTCAACGCCTGGCCATCGCCCGTGCGCTGCTGGTGGACGCGCCGATACTGCTGCTCGACGAAGCCACCAGCGCCCTCGATGCCCAGAGTGAACACCTGATCCAGCAAGCACTGCCGCAATTGATGCAGGGTCGCACCACGCTGGTGATCGCCCATCGATTGGCCACGGTGAAGAACGCTGACCGCATTGCGGTGATGGACCAGGGCAAGCTGGTGGCGGTGGGTACGCATCAGCAGTTGATTGCGAGCAATCCGCTGTATGCGCGGTTGGCGGCGTTGCAGTTCAGTGATGGTGCTGAGGGTGCGGAAAGCGAGGACTAGGCGGTCGATGTAGTGAGCGGGCTTGCCCCGCGCTGGGCTGCGTAGCAGCCCTAACACGGACGATGCGGTGTATCAGTCACCCCTACACTCACCCCTACACTGCGGCCACTGGATTGGGAGTGCTTCGCCCTCCAGCGCGGGGCAAGCCCGCTCACCACAAAAATCTAGGGTCACCCCCAGCCCGCTCGACATCCAGGAGGAATCGCCAGCAGTGTGGCAGCCTCTGCCTAGGCCTTACTGATCATCAAAATACCGCTCATGCCAATCCACCAACGGCTGGGGGGAGTTGAGCTTCTGCCCGTAGATCACCGAATAAGACAGCACGTTCTGCACATACTGGCGGGTTTCGTCGAACGGGATGCTTTCCACCCATACGTCGAAACTCAGGTGATCCGCGCCGCGCAGCCACTGGCGCACACGGCCGGGGCCGGCGTTGTAGGCGGCGGAGGCGAGCACGCGGTTGCCGTTGAACTGGCTGTGCACCTGGCTCAGGTAGGCGGCGCCGAGCTGGATATTTTTGTCCGGGTCCAGCACCTGGGCCGGGGAGGCCAGGGGGATACTGAACTTGCGCGCGGTTTCCTTGGCGGTGCCGGGCATCAGTTGCATCAGGCCGCTGGCGCCCACGCCGGAGCGGGCGTCGTCCATGAAGGCGCTTTCCTGGCGGGTGATCGCGAATATCCAGCTGGAGTGCAGGCCGCGCACCTTGGCTTCCCGCACCAGGGTGTCGCGGTGGGCCATCGGGAAGCGGATGTCCAGGTCGTCCCAGTACTGCGCCTGGCTGATGGTGCGGATGGCGGGGAAGTACCACTTCATGTCGTAGGCCAGCTTGGCCTGGGCGACCATCTCGTCGCGGTTGAAGTGACGGCTGACGTGGTACCACTCACGGCGGCCATCCACGATCTGGCCACGCGCATAGAACTCCAGCGCACGGCGTACGCCGGGGGTGTTGCGTACTTTGTTGACCAGCGCCTGGCTCATCAGCAAGGGCTTGTTCTTCAGTTGGTACGGCGCCTTTGAGCGATCCGCCGCGAGGAAACCATAGAAGTCGCGTTCTTGCGCCAGGTGCTTGTACAGGACCAGCGCTTGCGGGTTGTTAGGCTCGGCCAGTTCGAGGCTGCGGGCTTGCCAGTAGCGCCAGCGGTTGGTGGTGGCGAGGTCTTGTGGGAGCTTGCGGGTCAGTTGGTAGGCATCTTCCCAGCGCGCCAGGCGCAACAGCAGGCGCAGGCGCCATTCCGAGACGGTGTTATCGCGCAACTCGGGGTCGTACTTGGTCATCACCTCGAGGGCGCGCGGGTCGTAGCGCTTGGCCAGGGTCAGGCCGATTTCACGGGCGATCGACACTTTTTCGTCACGCGAGAAGTGCATGCTGCTGGCGTAGCCATCGAGCAGGGCCATGGCCTTGTCCGGATCCTGGCGTGCCAGGCGGCGCAAGCCCAGGCCCACGGCGTCGGACATGGCCTCGGTCGCCGGCAGGAAACGTGACGGGTCGCTGAGCATGTCGGGCTTTTGCGCCACGTCGACCATCAAGCGACCTTGGGCGCCGAGGGTGGGCAGGGTTTTCACCAGGCTGTTGGCCAGCGCGTAGTTGCGCGCTTCGGCGGCGAGTTTGGCGCGATCCCAGATTTTCTGTTCGGTGAGTTGGCCGTCAGCCGCCCATTGGCCGAAGGTGACATCGCAGGCCGCCGGTTGGGACTTGCCGGTCATCCAGAGTTTTTCGGCGGTCTTGTAGCCTTCGGCTTTCAGATTGTGCGTGAGCTGGAACTGGCCGTGCAGGCAGTCCAGTTCGACGAAATTGAGTTTGGCGTCGTAGTACTTTTCAAAGGTCTGCCAGTCGCCGCGTTCGGCCAGCCAGCGCAACCAGCGCAGTTTCATCCAGTTGGCCTGGGGCAGGTCGCCGTTTTTGGCAAGGAACTGCTCGATTTCCTGGTTGCTCGCGGTTTTCAGGCGGGCGGTCAGTTCGTCGTAGGCCAGGTACGGCGTCAGCGGGTAGTCGGCCAGGGCCTGGCTGTATTGCATGTACGGGCCGGTATCGCCCTTGGCCAGGGCCCGTTTGGCTTCATCGTAATATTGACGTTGGGTGGTGAGGTCCACGGCCTGGGCGGATTGAACGGCGGTGGCGGAAAGAAGCAGACAAGATAAAAAGTTGAAAAGGCGACTGCGCATGAGACGTCCGTGCAGAGAAATCACGACTAGCACCGGCACCGCCGACACTGATTGCCCCTAGCTTAGCCTTTTGCCCGCGGCCGTTGAAAGCTTTGCCGGGCGGTTCGTTCAAGTTCGTTGGAAATGTCCTACAGAACGTGTCGGCAGCGAAAATGCCGGCCGCATCCCACCGTCAACTCAGGTAGAATGCGCGCCCAGTTTTTGGAGAAGCGTATGACCCTGCTCAAATTCAGCGATGTGTCCCTTGCTTTCGGCGCTATGCCGTTGTTGGACAAGGTGTCCTGGCAGATCGCCCGTGGTGAGCGGGTGTGCATCATCGGCCGCAATGGCACCGGCAAGTCCAGCATGATGAAGCTGGTCAAGGGCGACCAGAAGCCCGATGAAGGCTCCGTATGGCGCGCTCCGGGCCTCAAGATTGGCGAATTGCCGCAAGAATTGCCGGTGGCCGACGGACGGACTGTGTTCGACGTGGTTGCCGAAGGCCTGGATGGCGTGGGCGAGTTGCTCGCGCAATACCATCACCTGGCGCAGAACTGTGTCACCGAAGAAGACCTGGACAAGCTGATGCACGTCCAGCAAGACCTCGAAGCCCGTGACGGCTGGCGCCTGCAGCAACTGGTCGACAGCACCTTGAGCCGCCTGCAACTGCCGGCCGACAAGACCCTCGCCGAATTGTCCGGCGGCTGGCGTCGTCGTGTTCTGCTGGCCCAGGCCCTGGTCTCCGAGCCCGACCTGCTGTTGCTCGACGAACCCACCAACCACTTGGACATCGGCGCCATCGCCTGGCTGGAAGAAGCCATCAAGGATTTCCAGGGCGCCGTGCTGTTTATCACGCACGACCGTGCCTTCCTGCAGAGCTTGGCCACGCGCATCCTCGAACTGGACCGTGGCGGCCTGATCGACTGGAACGGCGACTACGCCAGCTTCCTGGTGCATAAAGAGGCCGCGCTGTCCGCTGAAGAGACCGCCAACGCGTTGTTCGACAAGAAACTGGCTCAGGAAGAAGTCTGGATCCGCCAAGGCATCAAGGCGCGCCGCACCCGTAACGAAGGTCGTGTACGTGCACTGAAAGCCCTGCGCGTTGAGCGCAGCGAGCGTCGTGAGCGCACCGGCAAGGCCAACATCCAGCTAGACACCGCCGACAAGTCGGGCAAGCAGGTGATGGTTCTCGAGAACGTGAGCTTCGCGCACCCGGGCGGCCCGTTCCTGATCAAGGACTTCTCGATGGTCCTGGCGCGCGGCGACCGTATCGGTCTGCTCGGCGCCAACGGTACCGGCAAGACCACCTTGCTCAAGCTGATGCTCAATGGTCTGCAGCCGACCAGCGGCACCGTGGAAGAGGGCACGCGCATCGACGTGGCTTACTTCGACCAGCTGCGCCACCAGTTGGACCTGGAGAAAACCGTGATCGACAACGTCGCCGAAGGCCGCGACTTTATCGACATCGACGGCCAGAGCCGCCACGTGCTCAGCTACCTGGGCGACTTCCTGTTCAGCCCTCAACGTGCGCGTACGCCGGTTAAAGCCTTGTCCGGTGGTGAGCGTGCGCGCCTGCTGCTGGCCAAGCTGTTCAGCAAGCCGGCCAACCTGCTGGTACTCGACGAACCGACCAACGACCTCGATGTGGAAACCCTCGAACTGTTGGAAGAAGTGCTGCTGACCTTCAACGGCACCGTGCTGATGGTCAGTCACGACCGGGCATTCCTCGACAACGTGGTCACCAGCACCCTGGTCTTCGAAGGTGAAGGCAAGGTGCGTGAATACGTCGGTGGCTATCAGGACTGGCTGCGCCAGGGCGGCTCGCCGCGTTTGCTGGGCGTGACTGAGAGCAAGTCCGGCAAGGCCGACCTGACCTCCGCTGTGGTTGCCCCCGTGGAAGCTGCTGCGCCGGCCCAGGAAGCTGCACCAGCGGCCAAGAAGAAACTCAGCTACAAGCTGCAGCGTGAGCTGGAGGCCTTGCCGGGCGATATCGACGCCAAGGAACAGCAGATCGCTGCGGTCGAAGCGGAAATGGCTGACGCAGGTTTCTACCTGCGCCCGGCGGCCGAAACTGCCAAGGTGATTGCCTCCCTGGAGACGTTGAACCACGAGCTGGAAGTGTTGGTTGAGCGTTGGGCCGAGCTGGATGCCTGATTGATTGCAGTGCATTAAAAAACCCGGTGTTCATTGGCATGAGCACCGGGTTTTTCATATGAAATGCAGTCCAAAATGTGGGAGGGGGCTTGCTCCCGCTAGCAGTTTGTCAGCTGATGCAGCGGGTGACTGAAGCACCGCTATCGGGAGCAAGCCCCCTCCCACATTTGATCTTCAAGGGGCTTACGAGGATTTGACCAGCTTCACCGCCAGCACGTCGCACGGCGCACCGTGCAATACATCATTGGCGGTAGAGCCCAGTAGCAGCGCCAAGCCGTGACGGCCATGGCTGCCGACCACGATCAGGTCGCAAGCCTTTTCCTTGGCCAAGTGGTGGATTTCCTGGCGCGGTTGGCCGTATGTCAGGTGGCAGTCGTCCTTTTTCAAGTGCGGGTATTTCAGAATCAAACGGTCGAGGCGCTCTTTGGCCTGGTCGAATTGTTGTTGCTGCAACTGGGAAAGGTCCATCGGCACGTCGCCACCAAAGGCCATGGCCATGGGCTCGACGATATGCACCAGCGACAGTTTGGCGCCATTGGCGATTGCAGATTCCTGCGCGCGCTTGATCACTGGATCGCACTCTTCGGTCAGATCGACAGCGACCAGAATATGTTGGTAGGGCATGAGGCGTTCCTCCAGGGGACTGCAATAAGTTCAGTATGGCTGCTTTCAAGCGGATCGGGTTGCGTCAGGTCAAATCCGCTCATCTAGAAATTCGGGAGTACACATATGACGGTCTGGATAGTGGTGTCAATCCTTGTGGTGGTTCTGAGCCCTCTGGCATGGCTGCGCCCGTCGCGCCATCAGAGCGGGCGCATGGCCCTGCGGATGGAAGCGCGCCGCATCGGCCTGGCCATGCAGTTGGCCCCTCAGGAGTGGCCGCACTGGCTCAAGCAGGAGCCGCCGAGCCCGTGCGCGCAGTACTGCCGGCCACGGCGTGGCAGCACCCCGGCGATCTGGAGTTACTGGCAGTTGGAGCCGGGGGTGTGGGTCAATCAGTGGCGCGAAGTGTGCGTCGATGAGAAGTTGTTGCCGCATTTTGCAGCGCTGCCGGCCAACGTCTACAAAGTCGAGGCTGACAAGCAAATGATCGCCTTGTATTGGGGCGAGAAGGGCGAGGCCAGTGTGTTGAAAGATATCGATGCGTTGCTCAAGGCGCTCGCTTAACGGCCACGCAATAAAAAGCCCGACATCATCATCGGGCTGGAGTTGGCCAGGCAGGCCGGTAAATCGAGGGTTCCCGCGTCGGATGTTCATCCAGGCGCGTTACGGTTGTCGCTAGCCTAGCGGCAGATCCCGTTCTGTACAGCCTTTTTACTCATATTTTCTGTTATTGATTTCGTGAATATTTGAATATTGACGGGGCGAGTGCTTGCCGTTGGGGTTCTGAAATGACTGGAAAGTCGCGTTTTTCCTAGCCTTTCGAGCGATTGACAATTGCCCGGAATTGGATGAAGGTGGCGTACCCAAATCAAACGGGCGTATGAATTGAGCGTTTGTCTGTCAGACGACTCATACAGAATCCCGACTATCGCATTGGCGGGTGTGCCTGGCGGATTGGCATGAGCATTGACGCAACTGTCAGTGTCCAACCAGAGGCCAGCGTCCAATGTGTACTGTTCAGCTTCCATATCGTGGAGATCAGTTGATGATTTACGAAGGTAAAGCCATCACGGTTAAGGCTCTTGAAAGTGGCATCGTCGAACTGAAATTCGACCTCAAGGGTGAGTCCGTCAACAAGTTCAACCGTCTAACCCTGAACGAACTGCGTCAGGCCGTAGACACCATCAAGGCTGATGCATCGATCAAAGGCGTGATCGTCTCCAGCGGCAAGGACGTGTTCATCGTCGGCGCTGACATCACCGAATTCGTCGACAACTTCAAGCTGCCCGATGCCGAGCTGGTGGCTGGCAACCTCGAAGCCAACAAGATTTTCAGCGATTTCGAAGACCTCAACGTACCGACCGTCGCCGCGATCAACGGCATCGCGTTGGGCGGCGGCCTGGAAATGTGCCTGGCGGCAGACTTCCGCGTCATGTCGGCCACGGCCAAGATCGGCCTGCCTGAAGTCAAGTTGGGCATCTACCCAGGGTTTGGGGGCACCGTGCGCCTGCCGCGCCTGATCGGTGCCGACAACGCCATCGAGTGGATCGCCGCCGGCAAGGAAAACCGTGCCGAAGACGCGCTGAAAGTCGGTGCCGTCGATGCTGTGGTTGCCCCGGACAAACTCGCCGAAGCCGCACTGAACCTGATCAAAGGCGCCATCAGCGGCGAATTTGACTACAAGGCCAAGCGTCAGCCGAAGCTGGAAAAACTCAAGCTCAACGCCATCGAACAAATGATGTCGTTCGAAACCGCCAAGGGTTTCGTGGCTGGCCAGGCCGGGCCGAACTACCCGGCGCCGGTTGAAGCGATCAAGACCATCCAGAAAGCCGCGAACTTCGGTCGCGACAAAGCCCTGGAAGTGGAAGCGGCAGGTTTCGTCAAACTGGCGAAAACCTCGGCGGCCCAGAGCTTGATCGGCCTGTTCCTGAACGATCAGGAGCTGAAGAAAAAGGCCAAGGCCTACGACGAGATCGCCCGCGACGTGAAACAGGCTGCCGTACTCGGCGCCGGTATCATGGGCGGCGGTATCGCCTATCAGTCGGCGTCCAAGGGCACGCCGATCCTGATGAAAGACATCAACGAGCACGGTATCGAGCAAGGCCTGGCAGAAGCCGCCAAGCTGCTGGTGGGTCGTGTGGATAAAGGTCGTATGACCGCAGCGAAGATGGCTGAAGTGCTTAACGGCATTCGTCCTACGCTGTCCTACGGTGATTTCGGGCATGTCGACCTGGTGGTCGAAGCCGTAGTCGAGAACCCGAAGGTCAAGCAGGCCGTGCTGGCCGAAGTCGAAGCCCAGGTCAAAGACGACACTATCCTGGCCTCCAACACCTCGACCATTTCCATCTCGCTGCTGGCCAAGGCCCTCAAGCGTCCGGAAAACTTCGTCGGCATGCACTTCTTCAACCCGGTGCACATGATGCCGCTGGTCGAAGTGATCCGTGGCGAGAAGTCCAGCGAGCTGGCCGTGGCCACCACCGTTGCCTACGCCAAGAAAATGGGCAAGAACCCGATCGTGGTCAATGACTGCCCGGGCTTCCTGGTCAACCGCGTGCTGTTCCCGTACTTCGGCGGCTTCGCCAAGCTGGTCAGCGCCGGTGTGGACTTCGTGCGCATCGACAAGGTCATGGAAAAATTCGGCTGGCCGATGGGCCCGGCGTACCTGATGGACGTGGTCGGCATCGACACCGGCCACCACGGCCGCGACGTGATGGCTGAAGGCTTCCCGGACCGCATGAAAGACGACCGCCGTTCGGCGATCGACGCGCTGTACGAGGCCAAGCGCCTGGGCCAGAAGAACGGCAAGGGTTTCTACGCCTACGAGGCCGACAAGAAGGGCAAGCAGAAGAAAGTGGCCGACCCGTCGGTGCACGAAGTGCTGGCTCCGGTCATCTACGAACAGCGTGAGGTGTCCGACGAAGACATCATCAACTGGATGATGATCGCCCTGTGCCTGGAAACCGTGCGTTGCCTGGAAGACGGCATCGTCGAGACCGCCGCCGAAGCCGATATGGGCCTGGTGTACGGTATTGGTTTCCCTCCATTCCGTGGTGGTGCGCTGCGTTACATCGATTCGATCGGTGTGGCTGAGTTCGTTGCCCTGGCTGACAAATACGCTGATTTGGGCCCGCTGTACCACCCGACCGCGAAGCTGCGTGAAATGGCCAAGAATGGCCAGAGCTTCTTCGGTTAAGCGCCCAGACGACTAGAGCGAGAATATTTATGAGCTTGAATCCAAGAGACGTGGTGATTGTCGACTTCGGTCGCACACCGATGGGCCGCTCCAAGGGCGGCATGCACCGCAACACCCGTGCCGAAGACATGTCGGCACACCTGATCAGCAAGTTGCTGGAGCGCAACGTCAAGGTCGACCCGAACGAAGTCGAAGACGTGATCTGGGGCTGCGTCAACCAGACCCTGGAGCAGGGCTGGAACATCGCGCGCATGGCGTCGCTGATGACTCAGATCCCGCACACCGCCGCCGGCCAGACCGTGAGCCGCCTGTGCGGTTCGTCGATGAGCGCGCTGCACACTGCCGCCCAGGCAATCATGACCGGCAACGGTGATGTGTTCGTGGTCGGCGGTGTGGAGCACATGGGCCACGTCAGCATGATGCACGGCGTCGATCCTAACCCGCACATGTCGCTGTACGCGGCAAAAGCCTCGGGCATGATGGGCCTGACCGCGGAAATGCTCGGCAAAATGCACGGCATTACCCGTGAAGCCCAGGATGCGTTTGGCCTGCGTTCGCATCAGCTCGCCCACAAGGCGACCGTGGAAGGCAAGTTCAAGGATGAAATCATCCCGATGAACGGTTATGACGAGAACGGTTTCCTCAAACTGTTCGATTACGACGAAACCATTCGTCCGGATACCACCCTGGAAAGCCTGGCGGCTCTGAAGCCGGCGTTCAATCCAAAGGGCGGCACCGTGACCGCCGGTACTTCGTCGCAGATCACCGACGGTGCCTCGTGCATGATCGTGATGTCGGCGCAGCGTGCCCAGGACCTGGGTATCCAGCCGCTGGCCGTGATCCGTTCGATGGCAGTGGCGGGTGTGGACCCGGCGATCATGGGCTATGGTCCAGTACCGGCCACACAAAAAGCCTTGAAGCGCGCGGGCCTGACCATCTCGGATATCGACTTCTTCGAGCTCAATGAAGCTTTCGCCGCACAGGCCCTGCCCGTGCTGAAAGATTTGAAAGTGCTCGACAAGATGAATGAGAAGGTTAACCTGCACGGCGGCGCAATTGCCCTGGGCCACCCATTTGGTTGCTCCGGTGCGCGTATCTCCGGCACTTTGCTTAACGTGATGAAGCAAAATGGCGGCAACCTCGGGGTAGCCACCATGTGCATTGGTCTCGGCCAAGGCATTTCCACCGTCTTCGAACGCATCTAAGCGTTGGGTTGACGGAAGCCGGGGCCCAGTGCCCCGGTTTTTGTTTTTTGGCGGTTTTGTATTTTTTTTTTAACAAATTTTGTAAGAGGGCCAGAGCATGAAAGTCGAACCAGGGCTCTACCAGCATTATAAAGGTCCGCAGTACCGCGTTTTCAGTGTGGCGCGGCACTCCGAGACCGAAGAAGAAGTGGTGTTCTACCAAGCACTGTATGGCGATTACGGCTTTTGGGTGCGCCCATTGAGCATGTTCCTGGAGACCGTCGAAGTTGACGGCGAACAGGTCCCACGCTTTGCTTTGGTGCAGGCCGAACCCAGTCTTTTTTCAGGGCAATAACGGCAGGCCGCGCAGAATACTGCGCTTGACCTCACCTTGTTGCCACTATATATAGCGTTGCCGCGTCAGGCGCCAACTGCCTTTCACTTCTCGAATTCAGGAATTTTCCGATCCATGGGCAAATCGCTGGTCATTGTGGAATCCCCGGCTAAGGCCAAGACCATCAACAAGTACTTGGGCAACGAGTACGTGGTGAAGTCGAGTATCGGCCATATCCGAGACCTGCCCACCAGCGGTTCGGCTAGCGCCAGCAAGGAGCCTGCCGCCAAGCGCGGCAAGGCCGCCGCGGGCGAAGGTCCGGTACTCACGCCTAAAGAGAAAGCGCGCAAGCAGCTGGTCTCACGCATGGGTGTGGACCCGGATCATGGCTGGAAGG
>NZ_JBYVMD010000065.1:0-23437 GCF_058145955.1 Pseudomonas sp. A39 | reverse complement strand
ATCATTACCTCCAACAACGAAAAAGAGCTGCCGGACGCGTTCCTGCGCCGCTGCTTCTTCCACTACATCGCCTTCCCCGACCGCGCCACCCTGCAAAAGATCGTGGATGTGCACTACCCCGACATCAAGAAAGACCTGGTCAGCGAAGCCCTCGACGTGTTCTTCGACGTACGCAAGGTGCCGGGCCTGAAGAAAAAGCCCTCCACTTCCGAACTGGTCGACTGGCTCAAGCTGCTGATGGCCGACAATATCGGCGAAGCCGTGCTGCGCGAGCGCGACCCCACCAAGGCCATCCCGCCGCTGGCCGGTGCCTTGGTGAAGAACGAGCAAGACGTGCAGTTGCTGGAGCGTCTGGCGTTCATGAGCCGTCGCGGTAATCGCTGATGTTGCTCAACCTGTTCAATGAAATGCGGGCCGCCAAGGTGCCGGTGTCGGTGCGCGAGCTGCTCGACTTGATCAACGCGCTCAAGCAACGCGTGACCTTCGCCGACATGGACGAGTTCTACTACTTGTCCCGGGCGATCCTGGTCAAGGACGAACGGCACTACGACAAGTTCGACCGGGCCTTTGGCGCCTACTTCAACGGCCTGGAAAAACTCGACGACCACTTGCAGGCGCTGATTCCCGAGGACTGGCTGCGCAAAGAGTTCGAACGCTCGCTGACCGATGAGGAGCGCGCGCAGATCCAGTCCCTCGGCGGCCTGGACAAGCTGATCGAGGAATTCAAGAAACGCCTGGAAGAACAGAAGGAGCGCCACGCCGGCGGCAACAAGTGGATTGGCACCGGCGGCACCAGCCCGTTTGGCTCCGGGGGTTACAACCCGGAAGGCATCCGCGTCGGCGATGCCGGCAAGCGCCAGGGCAAGGCCGTGAAGGTCTGGGACCAGCGCGAGTACAAGAACCTCGACGATCAGGTCGAACTGGGCACGCGCAATATCAAGATCGCCCTGCGCCGCCTGCGCAAGTTTGCGCGCCAGGGTGCGGCGGAAGAGCTGGATATCGACGGCACCATCGACCACACCGCCCGCGACGCCGGTTTGCTGAATATCCAGATGCGCCCGGAGCGGCGCAACACCATCAAGCTGCTGTTGCTGTTCGATATCGGCGGCTCGATGGATGCCCACGTGAAGATCTGCGAAGAGCTGTTCTCCGCGTGCAAGACCGAGTTCAAGCACCTGGAGTACTTCTACTTCCATAACTTCGTGTACGAGTCGGTGTGGAAGAACAACCAGCGCCGCACCTCGGAACGCACCTCGACCCAGGACCTGCTGCACAAGTACGGCGCCGACTACAAAGTGATCTTTATCGGCGATGCGTCGATGGCGCCGTATGAAATCACCCAGGCGGGCGGCAGTGTCGAGCACTGGAATGAAGAGCCGGGATATGTCTGGATGCAGCGCTTCATGGCCAAGTACAAGAAGCTCATCTGGATTAACCCGTACCCGAAGGACACGTGGGGGTATACGGCGTCGACGGGGATTGTGCGGGAGTTGGTGGAGGATCAGATGTATCCGCTGACATTGCGCGGGCTGGAAGAAGGGATGCGCTTTCTCTCCAAATAGGCGGCGCCCGCAATAATGCAGGAAATCTAATGTGGGAGGGGGCTTGCCCCCTCCCACATTTTAAATGCGGTGTTATGCAAATCGGCGTAAATACTCGATGTGCTGCCGATGCGCCGTCTCCTGCACCACTGGCGCCAACCTCACCTTCTCCCCCGGCAGACACTGCGCCAGCCGTGCCAGCGACAACGGCGTCAACGCCCCCAGGCGCGGATAGCCGCCAATGGTCTGCCGGTCATTGAGCAACACAATCGGCTGCCCATCCGGCGGCACCTGGATCGCGCCCAACGGAATCCCCTCGGAAATCAGCGACGGCCCCTGGTACTGCAACGGCGTGCCGAGCAAGCGCATGCCCATGCGGTCGGCGCGGCTGTCGAGGGCCCATTCAGTGTTGAACGCATCGAACAGGCTCTGGCCGCTGAACTGGCCGATCTGTGCGCCGACGATCACGTCCAGCGGCGCCTTGGCCGGCAACGTCTGCGCGCTCAGCACCTTCATCGCACCGCCGGTACCGGAATAGGCCAACCGCCCGCCTTCGGCCAGCGCCTTGCCGAAACCGTCCAGCCCGCCCAGTTCCTCACGCACAACGGTGGCGCAACTGCCGAGCACCTCCGGCGCATCAAACCCGCCGGGCGCCGCCAGGTAGGCACGCGCGCCGCTGAACGGCTGGGTGAAACGCAAGCGTTGGCCCTTTTGCAGGATAAAACTGCGGCCGGGGCTGATGGCGCGTTCGTCGATATAGGCGCCCAGGTCCGCACCGGCCAGGGCCAGCAGGCAATACTCCTCGGCCTGCACGGTAAAGCCGCCCAAGGTGATTTCCACCACTGGCGCGTCCAGCGCGTTGCCCAGCAGCCAGTTGGCCCAGGACATCGACACCCAATCCAGCGCCCCGCCCTGGGTCACGCCCAAATGGCGCACGCCAAAGCGACCGGCGTCCTGCAACAGGCACAGCGGCGTGCTGGCCTCGATGATCAAGCGGCTCATGCCTGCGCCTCCAACGGCGTGTCGTCGCCACCCAATGTGATGAATTCAGCGCGGTCGACCGCCTCGAAGCGCACGGTGTCGCCCGGCTGCATCAGGCTGTAGCCCTCGCGCTCGCGGTCGAAGAGTTTGGCCGGCGTGCGCCCGATCAGGTTCCAGCCGCCTGGCGACACCACCGGGTAGGCGGCGGTTTGCCGTTCGGCAATGCCGACGCTGCCGGCCGCCACGCGTTTGCGAGGGGTGTTGAGGCGCGGGGTGGCAAGAATTTCATCCACCAGGCCCATAAAGGCAAAGCCGGGGGCGAAGCCGAGGGCAAACACCTGGTATTCGTGGGCACTGTGACGGCGAATCACCTCGTCGATGGCCAGGCCGCTGCGCTGGCTGAGCAAGGTCAATTCCGGGCCGACGCTCAGGTCGTACCACACCGGCAGCACATGACATTGGCCGCTGCCCTGGGCCTGCGGCTGCAGGTCGGTGAGGGCCAGGTCGATCAGCTCCCGTGCCTGGGCCGGGCTCACTGCGCTGAGGTCGTAATGCACCATCAAGGTGGTGTAGGACGGCACCAAGTCGACCAATGCGACGCCAAAACCGCTGCGCAGGCGTTGGGTCGCGGCCAGCATCCACGGCATGTTGGTTTCGGCGATTGCATCAAACAGGCGCACCATCAGGCAGTCGATGGCCACCACTTCAATCCGTGGCTTCATGCTGGCTTCAATGCCTCGCGGATGCGCTGCACCGCCGCGACCGAGCTGGCGTTGTCACCGTGTACGCACAGCGTATTGGCCTGCAGCACCAGGGGGCTGCCGTCGCTGGCGATCAGCGCTTCGCCGCGTGAAATGGTCAGGGCTTGCTGCACGATGGTGTCGGAATCGTGGTGCACGGCACCGGGTAGTTGACGCGAGACCAAGTGCCCCTTGTTGTCGTAGGCGCGGTCGGCGAAGGCTTCGAACCACAGGGTTACACCGTATTCGTCGCCCAGGGCCTGGGCCGCGCTGTTGTCGCGGGTGGCGAGCAGCATCAGCGGCAGTTCGCCGTAGGCCGCCACGGCCTGGATCACCGCGCGCAATTGGGCCGGGTTGGCCATCATGTCGTTGTACATCGCGCCGTGGGGTTTGACGTAGCTGACACACCCACCTTGGGCCCGGCAAATACCGTCGAGCGCACCTATCTGGTAGTGCAACAGGTCCTGGATTTCCTGGGGTGTGTAGGCCATGGAGCGGCGACCGAAACCTTGCAGATCCTGATACGCCGGGTGCGCGCCGACTTGCACGCCATGCTTGAGCGCCAGGCTGACGGTCTTGCGCATGATGCTCGGGTCGCCGGCGTGAAAGCCACAGGCCACGTTGGCGCAATCAATGAACGGCATGACCTCGGCGTCCAGACCCATGGTCCAGTTACCAAAGCTTTCGCCGATGTCGCAATTCAGTAAAAGTCGGCTCACGGTCTGTCGCTCCTGTAGGCTTTATTTTTTTGTAGTGTGGGATTTTTTACACAGAACTCGCAACTTGTCCTGACACCCCAACGGCGCTTATCGTGGAATGGCTCGATTTTTGGCGCTGGCCCGGTACGGCGTCCAACTAATAAAAACCGATCCATGCATAAGAAAAAGTTGATCCCATGAATTTGAAGTTCCTCGAAACCTTCGTCTGGGTGGCCAAGCTCAAGAGTTTCCGCCTGACCGCCGAGAAGTTGTTCACCACCCAGGCGTCGATCTCCAGCCGCATCGCGGTGCTGGAAAGCGAGCTGGGGGTGAAGCTGTTTCTGCGCGATTCGCGTGGCGTGAGCCTGACCCCGGAAGGCTTGAAGGTGCTCGACTACGCCGAGCAGATGATGGTGACCATGCAGGGCTTGAAGCAGTCCCTGGAGACCACCAGCAGCAAGGTCGGACGCATTCGGATCGGCGCCATGGACACGGTGATCCACACCTGGCTCAGCCCACTGGTGGCGGAACTGATGGACCATTTCCCGTTGGTGGAAATCGAATTGGTCGCCGATACCGCGCTGAACCTCAGCGATCAGCTGCAAAAAGGCTTCCTCGACCTGATCCTGCAAACCGACCTGCTGCGCCTCGAAACCGTGCGCAGCCTGGAACTGGCCAGCCACCCCATGGCCTGGATCGTCGCCAGCCAGTCGATCTACAACCGTGACTACGCCTCCCTGGCCGAACTGGCCCAGGAGCGCATCATCACGTATTCGAAAAACTCCCACCCGCACCAGGACGTTATCAGCCTGATGCAGGCCAACGGCGTGGCCGCGCCACGGATGAACTGCGTGAATTCGGTGTCGGCGATTACGCGGTTGTTGCGCGATGGTTTTGGCATTGGCGCGCTGCCGCCGGTGCTGGTGCGCGAAGAACTGGCGCGCGGGGAATTGGTGATGTTGCCGATGGCGCAGAAACTGCCGAATTTGCAGGTGGTGGTGTCGTGGCGCGTGGGGGTGGAGTTGGTGGAGGAGATTGTGGGGTTGTGCCACAAGGTGGTGGCGCGGTATGCCGAGGAGGTCGGTGCGGAGCGGATGGTGCTTAGTGCACAACCTCACTGAAGACACTGGATAAAACTGTGGGAGGGGGCTTGCCCCCGATGGCGGTGGTTCAGTCACTGATCTATTGACTGACACTCCCCTATCGGGGGCAAGCCCCCTCCCACATTTTCCCCGAGTTGAACCTTTAGAGGCCCTTGAGATCTCGCTCTTCGATCGGCCGGCTCTGGCGCAGGCGCTTGCCGCCCAGTACCACCCAATCGATCAGGCGGAACAGGCACTCGATGCCGAACGACAACAGCATCGCCCCGCCCAATCCCCAGCCCATGGCTTCGGGGGTCAGCAGAATCTGATAGCTGTAGCCCTTCCAGGTTTCCTGGCGAATATCGGGGTCGGCCGCCACCGCCACTTGCAGGGCGCGGATGTACCACGGGCCTTGCATGGCCTGGAATTGCTTGTCCAACGCCACCTGGCGGTCAAGCATCGCGCCGAGGCTGTTGGCGTCGCTCTGGAACACCGGGTCGTCACTGGCACGGTAATGCGCCACCAACGCCTTCAAGTCACCGTTGAAGAACTGCCGTGCGGTGGTTTCAAACCCACTGAGGCCGGTCTGGGCCTCGATCAAGTGGGCTTCGACGCGCTTGGCGTAGTCGTTGATAAACCCGGGCACTTGCACGCCGACCAACAGGCCAATGGCAAACAGCACCAACCGCAGATAACTGAGCAACATGGGCGATATCCTTACTCGGTGATGCCCTGGCTGACGCATTCACCGCGTCGCCACAGGCTCCATTGGCCCGGTTCGTAGCGGGTCCAGTTTTCGTTGTCGGTCAAAGGCTCGGTGGCGATCACCGTCACGACATCATTGGGCGTGGTTTCGGCCTGAAAATCGACGATCACGTCGACATCTTTCAGGCGTGCAGGGCCGAAGGGTGCGCGGCGGGTGATCTGCGCCAATTTGGTCGAACAGTAGCAAAACAGCCAGTCGCCATCACTGAGCAGGCAGTTGAACACGCCTTTGCTGCGGTATTCGGAGCAGGCTGCGATCAGGTCCGGCAGCACCTGTTCAAGGTCCACCGGTTCAGGGAAGGCCTCGCGCACGCGGTTAAGCAGGTCGCAGAAGGCCGCTTCGCTGTCGGTGTCGCCCACCGGGCGGTAAAAGGTGGCGCGGGGCTTGAAGTCCGCCAGCTGGCCGTTGTGTGCGAAGCACCAGTTGCGGCCCCACAGTTCGCGCACGAACGGGTGGGTATTGGCCAGGCTGACCTTGCCGACATTCGCCTGGCGGATATGGCCAATCACCACTTCACTTTTGATCGGGTAACGCTGCACCAGCAGCGCGACTTCCGATTCACTGCTGGCAGCCGGGTCCTGGAACAGACGCAGGCCACGGCCCTCGTAAAACGCGATGCCCCAACCGTCACGGTGGGGGCCGGTGCGCCCACCGCGTTGCATCAGCCCGGTAAAGCTGAACACGATGTCGGTGGGGACGTTGGCACTCATGCCCAATAATTCACACATGCCAGGGCTCTCGCTGCAGGGCGGACGACGTTAAAGGCGCGGTTCTACGCGCATACCGCTCACAGGTGCAGGACGGCGGAAAGGCACGTCGTCTTCATCTTCATCCGGTTCGGCGGCCAGGGCCGCATCGGCGGCGGCCTTGCGCTCACGGCGGGCGTTGGCGGCGCGCTCGATGGGCCAGCGGATCAGCACAAACACGATGTACACGCCAAAGGCGATCATGGTGTACATGAACAGATCGGAGATGGCCCGCCAGGCGTTGTTGCCGACCTTGAGCACCAGGTCCAGGGCGGTGATGGCCACGGCCGGGGCGAACTGAGTCTTGACCGGGTCGACGATGGTCGGGCTGAACAACAGCACCGCCATCAGCAATTGCAGCGGCTCGCGCAGCCAGCGCCAGATCCAGCGGGTCATGCGCCACCACACCAACAGGCAGCCCAAAGCGGCGAAGGCGTAAAGGCCCCAAGCGGTCAGATAGTCGTTCTCGGTCATGGTGTCCATGGCAAGGTAGGCAAACAGGCGGCTATGATAACGGCTTTTGCGTGTCGCGGCTGCAATGCCTGCCACCGTCCGCCAGATAGAGAATAATCCATGCCTATATCGCTCCCCCCGATTGCCCGCAAGGCCCCAGGCCCAGATCCGTACGCCTGGCTGCAGGAGCGTGACAGCGCTGAGGTGCTCGACTACCTCAAGGCCGAAAACGCCTGGCAGGAAGCCCAGCTCGCCGACCAGCAGGCGCTGCGCGAAACCCTGTTTGAGGAGATCAAGGGCCGCATTCTCGAAACCGATCTGTCCCTGCCCTCGCCCTGGGGCCCGTACCTCTACTACACCCGCACCACCGCCGGTGACGAGTACGCCCGTCACTACCGCTGCCGTCGCCCGGCCGACGACAGCAACCAGGTGGATGACAGCAGCGAGGAGTTGTTGCTGGACCCGAACGTGCTGGCCAATGGCGGTTTCTTCTCCCTCGGCGCGTTCAGCATCAGCCCCGACCACCAGCGCCTGGCCTACAGCCTCGACACCAGCGGTGAAGAGATCTACACCCTGTACGTGAAGGAATTGGCGACCGGCAAGGTCAGCGAACTGGAATTCCAGGACTGCGACGGCAGCATGACCTGGGCCAACGACAGCCTGACGCTGTTCTTCGGCGAACTGGACGACACCCACCGTCCGCACAAACTGTATCGCTACCGCCTGGATGGCACGGCCGCGCAGGAAGTGTTCCATGAGCCGGACGGCCGATTTTTCCTGCATTGCTACCGTTCCAGCTCCGAGCGCCAGTTGCTGCTGTCGCTGGGCAGCAAGACCACCAGCGAGGTCTGGGCGCTGGACGCCAACCAGCCGCACCTGGACTTCACCTGCCTGGCGCCGCGGGTCGAGGACCACGAATACGATGTCGACCACGGCCAGCTGAATGGCGCGTGGACCTGGTTTATCCGCAGCAACCGGGAGGGCATCAACTACGCACTGTTCGTGGCAACCGACATCGGCGACATGCCGACCGAGGATGAGTGGCAAAACCTCATCCCCCACAGCGACGAGGTGATGCTCGACGGCGTGAGCCTGAATACCAGTGCCATGACCCTGAGCCTGCGCATGGGTGGCCTGCCGGTGATCGAAGTGCACCCGGAAGGCCTGCCGGCCTATCGCGTGGAATTGCCTGACGCCGCCTACAGCCTCTACGTACAGAACAGCCTGGAGTTTTCCAGCAACAAGATCCGTCTGCGCTACGAAGCGTTGAACCGACCGGCCCAGGTCCGCCAACTGGAACTGGCCAGCGGTGCGCAGCAGGTGCTCAAGGAAACGCCGGTACTGGGCGTGTTCAACGCCGATGACTATGTGAGCCAACGCCTGTGGGCCACCTCGGCGGATGGCACCCAAGTGCCGATCAGCCTGGTGGTCAAGCGCGACCACCTCGGTAAACCTGTGCCTTTGTACCTGTACGGCTACGGCGCCTACGGTTCAAGCCTCGACCCGTGGTTCTCCCATGCCCGCTTGAGCCTGCTGGACCGTGGCGTGGCCTTCGCCATTGCGCATGTGCGCGGCGGCGGCGAGCTGGGCGAAGCCTGGTACCGCGCGGGCAAGCAGGAACACAAGCAGAACACCTTCAGCGACTTTATCGCCTGCGCCGAACACCTGATCGCCCAGGGCCTGACCACCGCCAAGCAACTGGCGATCAGCGGCGGCAGTGCCGGCGGCCTGCTGATCGGCGCGGTACTGAACCAGCGCCCGGCACTGTTCCAGGCGGCGATTGCCGAAGTGCCGTTCGTCGACGTGCTCAACACCATGCTCGACCCGGAACTGCCCCTGACCATCACCGAGTACGACGAGTGGGGTAACCCGCAGGAGCCCGAGGTGTATGCACGCATCAAGGCCTACGCGCCGTACGAAAATGTCAGCCCCCAGGCCTACCCGCACATGCTGGTGATCGCCGGCTACAACGACAGCCGCGTGCAATATTGGGAAGCCGCCAAGTGGGTCGCCAAGTTGCGTGACACCAAGACCGACGACAACCTGCTGTTGCTCAAGACCGAACTGGGCGCCGGCCACGGTGGCATGAGCGGTCGTTACCAGGGATTACGTGACGTAGCGCTCGAATATGGATTTGTGTTCAAGGCGTTGGGGCTGGTTTAAGGAACTTAGCCGGGCGGTTCTGTCTGAACACAGGACCGCCCTACATGATTGATGGACCAAGATTGCAGCCATGGCACTACCGACACATATGAATACCGAGATCCGTGACATGCTCATGGACTGCGGCTTGTTCGACCCGCTGTTGCCGGAGGATTTTCACATCGCCGCCGGCTACTTCAATATCAGCAGCATTGCGCGTGACGAGGTGATTTTTCTCGAGGGCGATGCCGGCACGTTCATGTGCATCCTCCACAGCGGCCAGGTGGCGGTGCAGAAAACCCATCACGATGGCCAGCGCCTGACGATCGCCACCCTGCGCAGTGGCCGGGCTTTTGGCGAAATGGCGGTACTCGACGGCGAACGACGCTCGGCCAGTTGCGTGGCGGCCAGCGACTGTGTGCTGTTGAACCTGGGTAAGGACGCTCTGGAAAAGATGCTCAACGAAGCGCCCAGGGTGGCCGCCAAGATCATCCGAGCGATCGCCATTGCCCTGTCCAAACGCCTGCGCATGGCCGACGGCCAATTACTCTCGCAACAGTTTTAACCGCCGGGCGTCTTCGGCTTGCTGTCGTTTTGCAGCAGGCCGGGCACGGTCTGGTCCTTCGGCGGCGTTGGCAGCACGATGGGCACCAAGGGTGGCGAACCGTTCGTCTTGGGCACGGCAGGCGGGGTCACTTGCGGGTACAGCGTCGGCGTCGGGGTGCCCGGTGCGCCTGGCGTTGGGGCTGGCGCGACCGGTACGGTTTGCAACTCCTGAGCCTGCGCCGCACCCAAGGCGAGCGCGCTCAACACAATGACCGTTAGAATGCTGCACTTCATCGATGGCTCCATGGCCTGACCGGAATGTCGTAAGGCTACTCCCAACCGCGCAAGAATGCCCTTCCCAATGAGATTTCCATGAAACGTTTCGTTCTGCTGGACACCACCCCGATCCCCGACAACGGCGGTGCCTTGTGCCTGTTCGAATACGGTGAAGATTTCGTCATCAAGATCCAGGGCGGTGACGGCGGCCAATTGATGAACACGCGCATGCACGGCTCCGAAGACGCCCTGGCGGAAATCCCCTGCCGCAAAGTCGCCGGCCGCCCCGGTTCGCGGGTGTTGATTGGTGGCTTGGGCATGGGTTTTACCCTGGCCTCGGCACTCAAGCATTTAGGCAAGACCGCCGAAGTAGTCGTCGCCGAGCTGGTGCCCGGCGTCGTGGAATGGAACCGCGGACCACTGGGAGAAAAATCCGGCCGCCCGTTGCTGGACCCGCGCACGGTGATCCGCCTGGAAGACGTGGCCAAGGTGCTGCAAGCCGAGCCCCAGGGCTTTGACGCGATCATGCTGGATGTGGACAACGGCCCCGAAGGCCTCACCCAAAAAGCCAACAGCTGGCTCTACTCCGCCGGCGGCCTGGCGGCATGCGCCAAAGCCCTGCGCCCCAAAGGCGTACTGGCCGTGTGGTCGGCCAGCGCCGATAAACTGTTCAGCGACAAACTGCGCAAAGCCGGATTCAAGGCCGAAGAAGTGCAAGTGTTTGCCCACGGCAACAAGGGCACGCGGCATACCATCTGGATTGCTGAGAAGCTCAAAGGCTGAACGCACTGTGGGAGCCCCCCAAAGCTAACCACGATGCGAAGCGAGCCGCTCTTGATCCTGATCTTGATCTAGCTTTTGATCTTAGGCGCCCCGTCAAACACGCTGGCCGGAATTCGACAGGGATTTGGGGGGTAAACCGGCAGGGATGCCGGTTTAGCCGCCCCGCGCCATGGATGGCGCGTGGCGGCGGCCCCCCAAATACCTGTCGGATTACGGGCACACCGAGCGTGAGCGAGGTGCCGAGTGTTGGGGCAAGAGCGTTTTGCTTACTTTTGCGCTTTTCAAAAGTGAGCCGCTGTAAAAGCGGAACCCATAGTGGCCGTTACCTAAATAACGGATATGTACCCTGTCTGATCCAACATCCAGGTCAGCCGTCAGGCCGCCACGGGAGCAAGCTCCCTCGCCACAGGTCCTGCGCCATAGCCAGAATTGTGTAGATACCGAGGCCCCGATGGCGCTGAATCAGTCACCTGATGAATCGACTGACACACCGCCATCGGGGGCAAGCCCCCTCCCACATTTGGATCGCAGCCTAACAATTAGATGGTGGTCGGCCGTTAGGCCGCCAGCGGGAGCAAGCTCCCTCGCCACAGGTCCAGCCCCATACCTATACGGTGAACCTCATACACCCAGGTGCCCAAATCACAGCCAAACCAGCCCCCACATTTCGCCCCGCATCAGTTTCGAGATTTGCGGTAATCCATCACATACGGCACTTTTTTGTCGAAAGTCTTCTCCAGCTCATCGCGGTCCAGCTTGGTCATACCGCCCAACTGATGGGCAGTAAACCCGCTGTCACCGACCTGCGCCCCCGGCGCCAAGCTGACCATCCGCTTGGCCACCGCCTCAATGGCGTCGCTATAGCCGCCCTTCTTGTTCAGATTGAAAGCCCCCAGGTCGATCTGCGTGCGCAACCAGTTCCCCCAGTAAAACTCCAGGAACTCCGGCGCAACTTCGCCAGCATCAGGCTTGCCATAAGCAGCCTTACGAGTGAAATACACCAGGCTGCGAAAGGTGTCGTCCTGCAGATGCTTGAACCCCAGGTGAGCCGGCAACTGCTCAGGCGGCAGGGCCTGGCCTTGATTGTCCTTGAGCCAGACTTTGCGCGCGGCCTGCATGCGCTGCCAGAAACGCTGCATGTCCGGGCTGTTGCTGAAGTCATCCGTAACCTTGACCCACATTTTCAAGCGGGGGCCGCCGCCGGGCACTTCCCACAAGGTGGTGAAGCTGTGGTGACCGTCGGTCAGGTACAACTGGCCACCGGGGCCGACCACCACGGTTTTCATGTCCTCGGGATGGCTGCCCACCGGGTCCTTACAGGTAAAGCTGGCAGGCTTATGCAGGTCGGCGCCCTTGGGGACTTTATCCGCCTCGCCCTGGCCATTGGTTTCACAGTATTCATCAAAGACCTTGGCAGGTTTGTCGGCAAACAGCCCGAGGCTGTAGTAAATCTGGTCAAAACCCACCACGGCCTGGGTCGGGTGTAATTGTTCGAGGGCCACCTCGATCACCTGCCCAGGCTGAGGTGTAGAGAATGCCTGGGCGTGGGCAGCCATCCCACACAGCAACAATGCAACAGTCCATGAATGCAGACGCATGAGTTTCAAATCCTTATCGATAAAGTGAAGCGGTTATTTACAACGCGAGCGGCTAGAATCAACCCTATCCGTGAACCATCAAATAGCCAGGAGCCATGATGAGCTCAACCAACCCGCCCTCCCACACCGCCAAGCTGGACCGCATCCTCGCCGATGCCCAGCGCGACCGGGAAATGGGCTACCGCGACAAAGCCTTGAAGATGTACCCCCACGTGTGCGGCCGCTGCGCGCGTGAGTTTGCCGGCAAACGCTTGAGTGAACTGACCGTACACCACCGTAACCACAATCATGATGACAATCCCCAGGACGGTTCCAACTGGGAGTTGTTGTGCCTGTATTGCCACGACAACGAGCACTCGCGTTATACCGACCAGCAGTATTTCGGCGAAGGCTCCACCAGCAGCCCGACGATTGCCAAGGCCACGCATAACCCGTTTGCGGCGTTGGCGGGGTTGATGAAGAAAGACGACTGAATGGGGTCAGCGGGCTAGCGCTGCGCAACAGCCCCAATAAAGCCAGCTAAACAGGCGGTAATTGGCGTTGGGGCCGCTTCGCGCCCCAGCGCGCGGCAAGCCCGCTCACCACATTGTTTAGGCCAATCCCCGTATAATCGCCGTTTTTCTCCAAGGCACCCTTCCCCGTGGGCAATAAACGCTACAGCTGCATCGGTCTGTATAACCCCAAATCCCCCGAAAACGTCGGCTCGGTCATGCGCGCCGCCGGCTGCTACGGCGTGGCCTCGGTGTTCTACACCGGCGTGCGTTACGAGCGCGCACGGGACTTCATCACCGACACCAAGAAAGTCCACCACGACATTCCGCTGATCGGCATCGATGACCTGAAAAAGATCCTGCCGCTGGGCTGCATCCCCGTTGCCGTGGAACTGGTGGAAGGCGCCCGCCCGCTGCCGGAATACACCCACCCCGACCGCGCGCTGTACATTTTCGGCCCGGAAGACGGCTCCCTCGACAAAGAGATCCGCGACTGGTGTGAAGACGTTGTGTACATCCCGACCACCGGCTGCATGAACCTCGCCGCCACCGTCAACGTGGTGCTCTATGACCGCCTGGCCAAGGGCAACAACACCCGTTCGGGCCCCAAGTACTGATTTTTTGGGAACATCCGGCGCCTGCGGGCAGTCAGCTATTTATCACTAGCCCTTGTTGGAGACAGACCATGAGCGACAGCAAAACCTTGCGCCCTATCATCGAGCACACCCCGTTTGAACCTCAGCCCACGCAAAACGTGCACGGCTGGGAACGTATCGGCTCGGTGGCCGGTGGCGTGATCATGGTCGGCAAAGGCCTGCGCCGTGGCGGGCTTTTCGGCTTGATCCAGATAGCGATCGGCGGCGTGGCGCTGGCACGTGGCTTCACTGGGCACAGTTCGCTCAAAGACAAGCTGGAACAGGGCCGCCATGAAATGAACACGGTGCGCACGAAGATCGAACGGGCCGGGGAAGAGTTGAAGAACTTGAAGACCAAAGCCGAAGTGGCGGTTGAGAAAGCTACCAAAACCGCTGGCTGACGCCACGCTCAAAGAGATTGAAGATCCCACCGTGGGAAGGGGTTCCCCCTCCCACGGTGGGTCTGCGTCAATGCAATAATTTGGAATCCAGCACCACTGACGACTCGCCGATAATGCTCTCGGCCAGTTGCACGAACTCCACAGTGGTGATGCTGTTTGCCCGCATCACCGCTTGCGCGAGGTCATCCAGTGAGCGCTTGTTATGAGTCTTCACGCGGATCTCGCGGTCCAGCTCCTGCAGCACCACCACCGCCCGTGACACCGTCGCGCCGCTGACGTGTTCGCCACGCAGGCTGGTCACGTCCTTGCCTTCCTTGGCCAGCCGCACCTGTATCGCCTGATAACGCTCATCGGTGATGCCCCCGGCTCGGCGCACCAGTTCAATGGCGTAGTAGTCGGCCAGGCCTTCGCTGATCCAGTCACTGGTGTCGTGGTCATTGAAGCGGCCAATCGCCTGCACCACCTCACGCACCAACGGGCTGCTGCCGTTTTCGCTGACCAGCGGCGTGCGGCTGTTGAGGTAGATCGAGTCGCGTGCCGAGAACGCCCCACGGCGCATCGGGTCGCTGGCGCCCACCACCAGCAGCTTGGCCGGATGCCGCGGGAACGCGGCTTCCACCTGAGGCCAGACGAAGGTCAGCAACGTCAGTACATCCATACGGCGCATCGCCTGGCCCTTGGGCGAGGCCACGGTGACTTCCGTCTCGCCCAGGCGCACGCGGCGGCTGCCGAGGTTGCCGGCGAGCATCCAGCCGGTGGGCCGGTCGAACAGGCGCGAGACGTTGTCGATACGGAACGTGTTCTTGCCGATGCGCGGCCAGGCGGTCTCGACACTTTTCCAGCCGGCTGGCAGCTCGAACACCAGGCGCGAGACCAACTCGACGCCGTCCTGCTGGTCAAGCCGTGCGGTTGGCACCAGGTCTTCACCGCGAAACAACGCCCAGCTCGGCGTCATGCGCGCTTCATAGATACCCGGTTTGCGCGCGTGGGTAAGGCGCACGCGGTAGGTCAAGCTGGCTTTGCTGGCGCTGGGATGCCAGAGGCCACGGTGCTCGTTGACGCTCCACTGGCCGTCGGCCTTGAAGTCGCTGTAGTCGCCATCGCGGCCCAGGTCGAAGTTCAGGCTGCGTACCGCCGAGCCCTGGGACAGGCTTACACGTACCTCGGCCTGATCGCTCTGGGGCAACAGTTTGACGTGATAATCCAGGTCGACTTTCTTTGCGCACCACGCCGGCGTGCTCAGCGCCAGCAGCATCACAGGTACCGCCCGCTTGAATCCCCCCCTCATACCCACTCCTTGTTCAGCCCGCGCGGAAAATCAGGTAATCCTCCCAGTCATCCTCGGGCACGCTGCCTTCGCTGAGCATGCGCCCGGACTGGGAAATACGTTCATGGTGCACGGCGTCGCGGTCACCGCAGACCAGGTGGTGCCACAGCGGCAGGTCCTTGCGTTCGCTGACCAGCCGGTAGCCGCAGGTCGGCGGCAGCCATTTGAACTGGTCGGCCTGGCCCGGGGTGAGTTGAATGCAGTCCGGCACCGACGCACGGCGGTTGGGGTAGTCGGTGCACTGGCAGGTTTTCAGGTCGAGCAGCTTGCAGGCGATACGCGTGTAATAAACGCTGTTGTCGTCTTCGTCCTCAAGCTTCTGCAGGCAGCACAGGCCACAGCCGTCGCACAACGACTCCCACTCCTCCTGGTCGAGGTGTTCAAGGGTTTTGCGTATCCAGAAAGGTTCGACTTTGGCGGCCATGGCTCTACATCAGTATCGGTAGGTGAAAAGGCCGCCAGTCTAGTGCCCACGGCGCCTGGAACCAAGCGCTAGCGACTGGCGGTGTAACAACACTTGTCAGTCTAGTGGCCGCGCAGTAGCTTTGAGCGCCGAATTGACGATCAGGAACTGCTCATGACCCGTGTTGCCGATTATCCGATCCACACCCAGTTCACCGACCGCTGGTCGCCTCGTGCCTTCACGGGCGAGAGCATCTCCCAGGAAACCCTCCTGAGCTTTTTCGAAGCCGCACGCTGGGCACCTTCCGCCTACAACTCGCAGCCGTGGCGCTTCCTCTACGCGCGCCGCGACACGCCGGACTGGGAGCGTTTCCTCGGTTTGCTGAATGAATTCAACCGTGGCTGGGCCCAGCATGCGTCTGCCCTGGTGATCATTGCCTCGAAAACCGATTTCATCGCCCCCGGCGCCACGGAAGAAACCCCGGCCCTGTGGCACACCTTCGACACCGGTTCCGCGTGGGGCCACCTGGCGCTGCAAGCCAGCCTCAGCGGCTGGCACACCCACGGCATGGCCGGCTTCGATCAGGAACTGACCCGCAAAGAGCTGAAAATCCCGGAAGGTTATGCACTGCATGCCGCCGTGGCCGTGGGCAAGTTGGGCGATAAGTCGACATTGCCTGAATACCTGCAAGGCCGCGAAACACCCAGCCCGCGCAAGCCGCTGAGCGAGCTGGTGTCCGAGGGTGATTTCAGCCTCTAAGCCTGACGCAATTCGAACTGTGGGAGGGGGCTTGCTCCCGATAGCGGAGTGACAGTCACTGATTGCTTTGACTGATCCACTGCAATCGGGAGCAAGCCCCCTCCCACATTTGGAGTTGCGTTGTGTCAGTAACCGCGCTCGAAATCCACTTCGCCGCGCAGCGCTTCCTTGGCCTCATACGCCCGCAGGTTTTGCACAAACAGCTCCACCATCAACTCCGGCGACGTCGGCGCCGAGCTGTGCCCGGTCAGCAGCAGCCCCCAAGCGGTCCAGAACGGATGACGCTGCGGCAACGGCTCCTGCCGGCAGACGTCGATCACCGCGCCCGCCAAATGGCCCTCTTTCAACGCCTCGACCAGGTCGGCATCGACCACCGCCACTCCGCGCCCGACGTTGATGAACAAGCCGGTCGACTTGAATTGCTTGAACAGCGCCGCGTCGTACAGGTCATGGGTACTCGGCGTGTTGGGCAGCAGGTTGATCACGTAGTCCACCTCCCCCACCAGCCGGCCCAGTTGGTCGAGCCCGGCCACTTCGATAAACGGCGCCTGTTCGCGTGCGGTGCTGGCGATGCCGTACAGCTTCACGCCAAATGGCAGCAGGAAATCGGCAACACGCTGACCGATATCGCCGGTGCCGACGATCAGCGCCTTGCGCCCCGCCAGGCTCTGGCCCATGCGGTTGTCCCATTTACGTTCGACCTGGCTGACCAAACGCGCCAACACTTCGCGCTCGTGCCCGAGCATGTAGGTGAGGACAAACTCGGCCATGACCTGGCCAAAGATGCCGACTGCACGGGTCAGGCGGTAATCGCGGGGCAGGCCTTCGGCCAGCAACGGGGTGATGCCGGCCCAGGTCGATTGCAGCCATTGCGGATGATGGCCTTGACGCAATAACGTCGCCAGCAGGTCCGGCTGGCCCAGCCATACCGGGCAATCGGCGGCCAGGCGTGACAGCTCGGCCGAGTCGCCGCTGGTCAGCACTTCCAGGTCCGGTGCCGCCTCTCCCAGTAATTGGGCGTAGAGCGGGTGATCCTGTTCAGCAATCAGAACACGCATGCTTAAAACCTTTCAAAAACAGTACGAGCGGCCGCCCGCATCCTTACGGCCACCGCTCACTTATACGATTCCATTAAAGCAAGTACCCCGAACGGGGCACGGATCGATCACATCGGGTCGTTACGGCGCAGCAGCTCTTCGGGCAAGTGTTCGATGTACTCGTCCTCGGCCGGCGGCATTTGCAGGTGGTAGCCCTGCTTGTCGAGGTTTTCCAGGACCACAGCGATGTCCTCGCGGGACAGTTTGCGCTCGGGCGTCAGCACCATGTCGAACGCGTGATGGGCCTTGCCGAAGGCCTCCATCAACGGTTCAGGCACCCGCTCCAGGGCATCGCTTTTCAGCACGTAGAGGTACATCCCGTCTTTTTTCTTGCTGCGATAGATGGAGCAAATACGTTTCAAGGCTGTTCTCCGGCAGTGGCCAGGCTGTCGAGCAGCGCCTGGCCCATCAACTCGCGGCGCCAGCCACGCAGCGAGTCTGGCAATTTATAAGGCCCGTCGGGGTAGCCACTTTTGACCAGGGCCTCCAGGGTTTTCTTGCGCAGCATCAGTTCCGGCGCCATGTCCAGGCGCTCGGCGAACGTTTGGCCCAAGGCGCGCAGTTGCTTGATCAGAGCGGCGGCATCCACCGGCAACGGTTCGGCGACGGCGGGCGGCCATTGGTCCATCGGCACGCTGCCGGCCCGCTTGATCAGGTCCAGCAGGAACTGGCCGTCCTGACGCACGGTGCGCGGGTGCATGTCTTCGATCTTGCCCAGGGCGGCGAGATTATCCGGCTGGGATTTGGCCAGGGGCCACAACGAGTGTTCACGAATGATGCGGTTACGCGGCAGGTCACGCGCACGGGCCTGCTGCTCGCGCCACGCGCACAGTTCACGCAGCACGGCGAGTTGGGCACGCGACAGTTTCCACGCCAGCTTGGCGTCGCGGTACACCTCGTACGGGTCGACTTCGCGGCGCAGGTTGGCGACCAGTTCGGCACCGTCGTCCAGCACCCAGGCGTACTTTTCGTCCGACAGTCGTGGACGCAAACGCGTGTAAACCTCGGCCAGGTGCACCGCGTCTTCGGCGGCGTAGCTGATCTGCGTCTCAGACAACGGCCGCTGCAGCCAGTCCGAGCGGGTCTCGCCCTTGGGCAGCTCGATATCCAGCACGGCTTGCACCAGGCGCGAATAGCCCATGGAAAAACCGAGGTTCAGGTAAGCCGCCGCCAATTGGGTGTCGAACAACGGCACCGGCAGGCTGCCGGTCAAGCGCAGCAGCACTTCGAGGTCTTCACTGCACGCGTGCACCACCTTGATCACCGCCGGGTTTTCCAGCAAGGCGGCCAGGGGTTGCCAGTTGTCGATGGTCAGGGGGTCGATCAGGTAAGCGCGTACGCCATCACCGATCTGGATCAGCCCGGCAATGGGATAAAAGGTGTCGACCCGCATGAATTCGGTGTCGAGGGCGACGAATGGCAACTGCTGCCATTCGGCGCAGTGCTGGCCGAGGCTATCGTTGTCGCAGATCCAGTGAATATCGATGGCCACACGGCTCTCCCTTGAAGAATGGCGCGCAGTATATATCGCGAAAGGGACTTGCGAGCATTCGCAGTGCACAGGCGACCATGAAAACTCAGACAGGAGGTGAAGAATAGTCCGACAGGCGGGACTTATCCTCTCTTACGTAACACATAGACCCGCCACAGGCTTGAGCCCGGCATGAATTCCTGATGATGCAGGACCTTGAAGCCGGACTGGCGAAACTCGTCCTCTACGGCGGTACGAGAAGGCACGGAGACAATCACCGTGTCGCGGCTGACCCGGTGAAACTCGCGCAGCAACGCCAGTCGCCCTTCGCTGCTGGGTACATGGCGAAACAATTCCAGGCAGAAAATGCAGTCCACCGCATTCGCCGACAACCCGATGGAAAACGCCGAGCCCTGGAACGTCTTGACGCGCTTGAGCAACGACACGGGGTGGTGGGTGCGAGCGTGGTCGAGCATGTCCTGGGAATTGTCCGAGGCCAGGATCACCCGGTTGACGTGTTCGGCCAGCACCGGCCAGAAGCGCCCCGAACCGCAGGCCAGGTCCAGCAACAGCCCGGGTTCACCGGCGACTTTCAGCGCCTGGCGCACCATCCATTCGTCGCGCCACGACGCCAGGCGCTGTCGCAGCCCGGGCGGATGTGTTTCGCCGCAGACCCTGGCGTGCTCACGGTCGCAACGCTCGGCGTATTCGATCTCGATGGAGGAAGGTGATTGTGGCGACATCGCGGGCTCATGTGGGTTGAACGGTAGTGAACGACCTTGATTCGTAGCTTAACCACTGCAATGTCAAAAAAAGGTCGAAGCCTTCACTGCCGTAAACCTGATCACGCCGGGTGCAGGTACCAACGCCAATCCTGCTCGCCCACTTCGCCCATGAACTGGCGGTATTCGGCGCGTTTTACCGCCAGGTACACGCCGAGGAATTCACTGCCGAATGCCTCTCGCGCCCAGCGTGAATCTTCAAGGGCACGCAGGGTGGTCAACCAGTCGGTGGGCAGCAATTCCTTGGCCTGGGCGTAACCGTTGCCTTCTACCGGGGCGCCGGGGTCGCGTTGTTCACGGATGCCGCGATGGATGCCGGCCAGGATCGCCGCCGCGGCCAGGTAAGGGTTGGCGTCGGCGCCGCAGATACGGTGTTCGATATGCCGGGAGTGGGCCGGCCCGCCCGGTACGCGCAGGCTGACGGTGCGGTTGTCCACGCCCCAAGTGGCGGCCAGCGGCGCGTAGCTGTTGGCCTGGAAGCGGCGGTAGGAGTTGGCGTTGGGGCAGAACATCAATAGCGAATCGAGCAATGTGCTGAGCATGCCGCCCACCGCCTGGCGCAGCAGCGGCGTGCCGTCGGTGGCTTCGCTGGCGAACAGGTTGTTGCCCTCGGCATCCGCCAGGCTCACGTGCATGTGCATGCCGGTGCCGGCAAGGTCGTCGAACGGCTTGGCCATGAAGCAGGCGGTCATCCCGTGTTTATGTGCCACGCCCTTGACCAGGCGTTTGTAGCGCACGGCTTCGTCCATGGCTTGCAGGGCGTCGGTGCGATGCTCAAGGGTGATTTCCACTTGGCCCGGCGCGTATTCGGAAATCGCCGTGCGCGCAGGAATGCCCTGCAGCTTGCAGGCGCTGTAGAGGTCGGCGAGGAACGGCTCGATCTGCTCCAGTTCGCGCAGGCCGTAGACCTGGGTCGAGCGCGGGCGCCCGCCATCCACATCGCGCGCCGGTTGCGGGCGGCCATTGCTGTCGAGCTTCTGGTCGAGCAGGTAGAACTCCAGTTCCGCCGCCATCACCGGGTAATAACCATCGGCCTTGAGGCCGTCGATCACCTTGGCCAACAAATGCCGGGGGTCGGCCACGGTGGCGGGCAGGCCTTCTGTCGGATGCATGCTGACTTGCACCGCTGCAGTGGGGATCAGCCGCCACGGCATGCGCTGCAAGCTGCCGCTGATCGGGTAGGCGCGGCAGTCAATATCGCCCACGTCCCAGACCAGCCCGGAGTTTTCCACGTCGTCGCCGTTGATGGTCAGGCCAAGAATGGTGCTGGGCAGCGGCCGACCACTCTCATACACCGCCAGCAACTCATCGCGGTGCAACAGCTTGCCGCGCGGTACGCCATTGTTGTCGAGGATAAACAGCTCGAACATTTCGATGTCCGGGTGCTGTTCGAGGAAAGACTGGGCTTCGTGCAGACTGGCAAAAACACTCATGGGCATTCTCATACGTATGTGTCGGGCAGGCGCACAGGCGCGCGCCATCCAGGGGATGGATCAACGTAGGAATAAGGTGTCTGGTGGGCGTGCGTGTCGGCAGTGGAACAGGGCCCAGAACGCGAGATCGGACGGCAGTATCGCGGGGTGAGTGTCGGAGGAGCCGTCCATGCGGGAATCACAGTGCGAGAGATAAGCGCGAGCGTCACACGCCTGTATAGGTGTTTAAATCCAGGGTTGACGGAGTTTGGTTGCAGCTTGGCTAAACATTCGACGCACCTTGCCACCCTGCCCCGTGCTGGAAATAATGAGCGCCCTCGACATGCCCCAAGGACTCGACCGCATGAAAGCTCTTTTAGCCCTGTGTGTACTCGGTCTGGCGACCAGCGCCCTGGCCGACACCGCCCCCTCGCGCCTCGACGAAGTACTCCAGCGCGGCACGCTGGCGGTGTGCACCACCGGCGACTACAAGCCTTACACGTCCCTGCGCGCCGATGGCAGTTATGAAGGCATCGACATCGCCATGGCCGAGTCCCTGGCAAAAAGCCTCAACGCTAAAATCCAATGGGTGCCCACTACGTGGAAAACGCTGATGCCGGACTTCCTGGCCCAGCGCTGCGATATTGCCGTGGGCGGAATTTCGGTGTCCCTGGAACGCCAGAAGAAAGCCTTCTTCAGCCAAACCCTGGGCGTCGACGGCAAGATCCCACTGGTGCGCTGCGCCGATGTACAGCGCTATCAGACCGTCGAGCAGATCAACCAGCCCCAGGTGCGCGTGATCGAACCGGCGGGTGGCACCAACGAAGTGTTCGCCCGCACCCATCTGGGCCAGGCGCAAATACGTTTGCACGACAACGTGACCCTCTTCGACGAGCTGCTGGCGGGTAAAGCCGACGTGATGATCACCGACGCCAGCGAAGCGCGTTACCAGCAAAAACTCAAGCCAGGCCTGTGCGCGGTCAACCCGGAGCGGCAGATGCAGTACAGCGAAAAAGCCTTTTTGCTGCCGCGTGATGATGTGGCGTGGAAGAGCTATGTCGACCAGTGGTTGCACTTGAGCATGGCCACCGGGGTGTATGACGGCATTGTTAATCAATGGCTGGCGGCGCCTTGAGCCACAGGCGTCTACGCTGTGGTCACACCAACAATAACGAGGGATGGGCCATGAAGGGATTGCTCCGACTCACCTGGCTGCTGCTGTTGTGTTTCAGCCAGGTGCACGCCGCGACGACTCAGGACGAGGACGCGCAGGCGGCCAAGGCATTGCTGGAAAAAGCCTTGGCTTACTACAAGAGCAACGGCGACAAGGCGTTTGCCGCCTTCAGCCGGCAGGGCGAATTCGTCGACCACGACCGCTATGTGTTCGTGGTCGACATCCAGGGCGTGTTGCTGGCCAGTGGTGGGCCCTCCTCCGCCTTGATCGGCCGCGATGTGTCTGAAGTGCTCGGCCCGGATTTGCGTGAGTCGTTCAAGGACGCGCTCAAGCGTCCGGAAGGCCAGGGCATCCAGCAGGCCGATTACCGCTGGCAGAATTGGAACGATGGCAAGGTCGAGCATAAACACGTGTTTTATCAGCGTGTGGGCGAACGCATCCTGGCGGTGGGTTATTACTTGCCTCGGGCCACGCCGGAACAGGCCAGGGCCTTGCGCAACAAGGCGGTGAACGCGTTGCTCAAGGATGAAAGCGGTACGCTCAAGGCCATTAACTCATTGCAGGGGGGGTTCTTGCAGGATGATCTCTATGTGTTTGTGGTCGACCTGAATACCCAGCGCTATGTGGCTCATGGCACTAATCTGCGGCTGGTGAATACTGACTTCAGCAAGATCAAGGATCCGGATGGCAAGCCGGTTGGGGAGCCGATTCTCAGGATGATGGCGGAGCAGGATCAGGGGGAATACAAGTACCGTTGGAAGAACCCGGTGACTGACAGGGTTGAGAATAAGCATGCGTATGTGCGCAAGGCTGGGCATTTTATGGTGGCGGTCGGGTACTACAGCCCTTGATGGGGCTTTGACTGTGGGGAGCTGCTCAATCTAACGGTAACTCCGCGATCCAAATGTGGGAGCGGGCTTGCTCGCGAAGGCGGCCTGACAGCCGACCTGGATGTTGGATCAGACTGAGTACATATCCGTTATTTAGGTAACGGCCACTGTTGGTTCCGCTCTTACAGCGGGTCACTTTTGAAAGGAGCCCAAAAGTAACCAAAAGGCTCTTGCCCCAACACTCGGCACCTCGCTCACGCTCGGTGTGCCCGTAATCCGACAGGTATTTGGGGGGCCGCCGCC
>NZ_JBYVMD010000064.1:0-24734 GCF_058145955.1 Pseudomonas sp. A39 | reverse complement strand
GGCGGCCGCTTCAGTGAACCCGTCGACGCCTTCGTCGCCCGCTTCACCGCCTCCGTCACCTTCGACCAGCGCCTGTACCGCCATGACATCATGGGCTCCATCGCCCACGCGACGATGCTGGCCAAGGTCGGCGTGCTGACCGACGCCGAGCGCGACAGCATCATCGACGGCCTCAACACCATCCGTGGCGAGATCGAAGCCGGCACGTTTGACTGGCGCGTCGACTTGGAAGACGTGCACATGAACATCGAAGCCCGCCTCACCGACCGCATCGGTGTGACCGGCAAAAAACTGCACACCGGCCGTAGCCGTAACGACCAGGTCGCCACCGATATCCGTCTGTGGCTGCGTGATGAAATCGACCTGATCCTGGGCGAAATCACCCGCCTGCAGAAAGGCCTGCTGGAACAGGCAGAGCGTGAGTCGGACACCATCATGCCCGGCTTCACTCACCTGCAGACCGCGCAACCCGTGACCTTCGGCCACCACTTGCTGGCCTGGTTCGAAATGCTCAGTCGCGACTATGAACGCTTGGTGGACTGCCGCAAGCGCGCCAACCGCATGCCATTGGGCAGCGCCGCGCTGGCCGGCACCACGTACCCGATCGACCGCGAGTACACCGCGCAATTGCTGGGCTTCGACGCCGTCGGCGGTAACTCGCTGGATGGTGTGTCGGACCGTGACTTCGCCATCGAATTCTGCGCCGCCGCCAGCATCGCGATGATGCACCTGTCGCGCTTCTCCGAAGAGCTGGTGCTGTGGACCAGCGCGCAATTCCAGTTCATCGACCTGCCGGACCGCTTCTGCACCGGCAGCTCGATCATGCCGCAAAAGAAAAACCCCGACGTGCCCGAGCTGGTGCGTGGCAAGAGTGGCCGCGTATTCGGCGCCTTGATGGGCCTGCTGACCCTGATGAAAGGCCAACCACTGGCCTACAACAAGGACAACCAGGAAGACAAGGAGCCGTTGTTCGACGCCGCCGACACCCTGCGCGACTCGCTGCGCGCATTTGCCGACATGATCCCGGCGATCAAGCCCAAGCACGCGATCATGCGTGAAGCGGCGCTGCGCGGGTTCTCCACCGCGACCGACCTGGCGGACTACCTGGTACGCCGTGGCCTGCCGTTCCGCGACTGCCACGAAATCGTTGGTCACGCGGTGAAGTACGGCGTGGACACCGGCAAGGACTTGGCGGAAATGAGCCTGGAAGAACTGCGTCAGTTCAGCGACCAGATCGAGCAGGACGTGTTTGCCGTGCTGACCCTGGAAGGCTCGGTAAATGCCCGCAATCACATCGGCGGTACTGCGCCGGCGCAGGTGAAAGCAGCTGTGTTGCGCGGCCAGGCTTTACTGGCTAGCCGCTGAAAAATGTGGGAGGGGGCAAGCCCCCGATAGCGGTGTGCCAGCCAGCACACGTGTTGCCTGACACTCTGCTATCGGGGGCAAGCCCCCTCCCACACTTGATCACTTTTTGGCCGCGATCATCGCCATAAACGCCGGCATCGCCGCCTCCCTGTCTGCCGCCACTTTCTGGGCGTTTGGCATGGCATGCAACCTTTCCAGCAACGCCTTGGCCGCCGGCATTCCATCCAGCACATCCAGTCCAAACAGCTTCTCGCCCACCGCACAGGCGAGGTTCACGCTGTACATGAAATACAAATCCGCAATCGTGAAGCTCTCCCCCGCCACATACGGCGCGAACTTGCCGTGCCGACCCAACGAACCAAAACCCAACAACAACTCGGCCTTGGACTTCTCCTTGATCGCCTCCGCCACCGGCATTCCAAAAAACGCCTCGGCGAAACATGCACGGGCAGGCAGTTCGATATACAGCTCAATCTCGCGACATAACGCCAGCACCTGAGCACGCTGAAACGGCTCGGCCGGAAGCAGCGCACGGCCCTCCTGGGTGTGCTCGATGTATTCGAGGATCACGCTGGTCTCGTTGATAAACCCCTGCTTCACGCCCAGCACCGGCACCTTGCCGCGCGGGCTGACAGCCAAGGCCTCTGGGGTTTGCCCGGCATAAAAGGGCACCTCTTCGAACGGCAACCCTTTCTCCAGCAGCGCCAGCTTGACCATGTTGTAGTAGTTGCTGACCGAAAATCCGTAAAGCTTGAGCATCGCAAAGCCTCCAGGCCGTGTGCGGGGTTGGCTGCAAGCGTTATAGCGCCCCCCGCCTGGCCGTGCCAGCAGCATCACCCGCCTGAATGGGGGTAGACTGGCGCCCTTTCCTTGAGGAGCCTGCCATGAGCGAGCCGACCGATATCGACAACGACGAAGAAGAATTCGCCGAAACCACCCTGATCGAAGCGATCGAGAACCAGATCGAAAGCGAAAACCCACCAGCGGCCAAGGCCACGTTCAACAAGCTGACCCTGGTGGGCTACGAGCGTGAAGAGATCCTGCAACTGATGGCTCACGTGCTGGCTGTCGAGATCGACGCATTGCTGGAAGAAGACCGTGCCTTCAATACCGAATGGTATGAAACTGCACTGCGCGCCTTGCCGGAATTGCCGCCTGAAAAGCAATAATTGCTCCTACTGGACAGTTCGGCAAAGTGCGTTCACCTTATGGCCTGCTAGCCTCTAATAAATTCTTAGAAAGTCTGGAGTCCTTATGTCGTATACCCCTGAGTTGGTTGCCGAACTGGAAATCCTTGTACTCTTCCCATTGGACAGCACTAAAGAAGGTCTGAAAGTCCACCAGACCGCCGCGCCTACTGCCATCGCCGCTGCCAAACGCCTCCACGCGAAAGGACTTATCGACCAGCCGGACGGGGGCTACCTGACCAGCCTTGGCCGGGACGCCGCAGAGCAGGCCCAGACCCTGCTGACTATCTTGACCACTGCCACTACCAAAGAAGCCGCCTGATACCTATACCGCCCATGGAGTCCGCCTCTTGCGGATTCCGGGGGCGTTGCTGCGGAAGTGCGAAAATTCTGACGTCAAAATCTATTTCCCTCTAAACCTCCTACGCTACTGGCTGTAAACTCCTACACGGCCGCCCACGTCGGGCCCTGCGAGCCACCGAGTTCGACATGACCCGCACCCATGAAATCCGCCCCGACCTGGACGAAGGCATCGACCGTAAGGTGCTGGCTCAATTGCGCGCGCGTTTCATGGCCCTCAACGAAGGGCGCATGGCCCGGGCCGTCGAGGGGCTGACACCCCGCCAGCAAAGCGTGCTGACCCTGTTGCCGTTGTTCTTCCACGTCAACCACCCGCTGCTGCCCGGTTATGTGTCGGGCAGCACGCCGGCAGGCCTGTCGAATTTCGAACCCGACACCCAAGCCCTGGCAGAAGCCCAGCGCCTGACCCGCTCGTTCTCCTACAAGCCACGCCACGGCAACCCGCCGCGACCGATCCACGGCCTGTTCCTGATGGGCAGCCTTGGCACCCTGGCCCAAGCCGACCAGAGCGACATGGATGTGTGGGTCTGCCACGCCGCCGACCTGAGTGAGAGTGAACTGGCCGAACTGCGCAAAAAATGTCAGTTGCTGGAAGCCTGGGCCCTGACCATGGGCGCCGAGGCGCATTTCTTCCTGATCGAGCCGACACGCTTTGTGCTCGGCGAGCGCGACACTCAACTGAGCTCCGATGACTGCGGCACCACCCAGCATTACCTGCTGCTGGACGAGTTCTACCGCACCGCCATCTGGCTCGCCGGGCGTACGCCGATCTGGTGGCTGGTGCCGGTGTACGAAGAGACCCACTATGCCGAGTTCACCCACACGCTGATTTCCAAGCGTTTTATCCGTGCCGATGAAACCCTGGACCTCGGCCATCTGGCACGCATTCCCCCGGGCGAATTCATCGGCGCCGGGCTGTGGCAATTGTTCAAGGGCATCGAGTCGCCCTACAAATCCGTGCTCAAGCTGCTGCTGACCGAGGTCTACGCCAGCGAACACCCGAACGTGCACTGCCTGAGCCTGCGCTTCAAGCGTGCGGTATTCGCCAACCAGATGGACCTGGATGAGCTGGACCCGTACATGGTGGTGTACCGCCGTATCGAGGAATACCTCAAGGCCCGCAATGAACCCGAGCGCCTGGAGCTGGTGCGACGCGCGCTGTACCTGAAGGTCAACCGCAAGCTCAGCGCCGGCCAGCGCACCACCAGTTGGCAACGACTGCTGCTGGAGCGTCTGGCCCACGAATGGGGCTGGGACCAGCGCCAATTGACGCTGCTCGACAGCCGCAGCCAATGGAAAGTGCGCCAGGTGGCCTCGGAGCGCCGGGCGCTGGTCAGCGAGCTCAATTACAGCTATCGCTTCCTGACCCAGTTCGCCCGCACCGAACAGACCGTCAGCCTGATCAACAAACGCGACCTCAATGTGCTGGGGCGGCGCCTGTACGCCGCGTTCGAGCGCAAGGCCGGCAAAGTCGAGTTCATCAACCCCGGCATCGCCCCGGACCTGGCCGAAGACACGCTGACCCTGGTGCAATCGCCCAACCGCAAGGAGCCGGGCCAGCACCACTGGGGCCTGTACAACGGTAACCTGACAGCCCTGGAATGGGAGCATTTCGCGCCGATCAAACGCAGCCGCGATCTGCTGGAAATGCTCACCTGGTGCCATCGCAACGGCGTGATCGACAGCAGCACGCGCCTGGCCTTGCACCCCGGCACCAGCGACATGACTGAATTCGAGCTGTTCAACCTGCTGGGCAGCCTGCAACAGACCATCGCCCTGCCCCTGGCCAGCGTGGATGAAGACCGCTTGCTGCGCTCGGCAGTGCCCGAGGAAGTGTTGCTGCTGATCAACGTCGGCGTCGACCCGCTCAAGCATCACCGTGACCTGAATATCCTGATGACCACCGAGCGCACCGATTCCCTGAGCTATGCCGGTGTGCGCGATAACCTGGTGCTGACCCTGGACCAGGTCACGCTCAATAGCTGGAACGAGGTGATGGTCAGCCGCTATGACGGCCCCCATGCCTTGCTCGACTGCCTGCGCGATTACCTCAACCAGTTACCGCCGGACCACCTGCCACGCCTGCGAGTGCGCTGCTTCTGCCACAACCGTGCGCAATTCATTGCACAGCGGGTGGAAGAAATCTTCGACACCGCGCAGAACCTGCTGCTGGGCCAGGGCAACCACCGCTATCTGCTCCAGGTGCAGCAGCACTATCATGTGATGGAACTGATGCCGGGCCAAGCCACCCATGTGTCGCTGCCGACCCAGGATGCGCTGATCGCCTACCTCAGCGAAGAACTGGCCAGCTACAGCCCGCTGCACCTGGACGCCATGGCCCTGGAAGACCACGACCTGGCGCTGCTGTTACCCATGGGCCAGGCCGATAGCGTGCAGGTGTTCTACCGGGTCAACGAAGGCTTCGCCGAGCTGTATGTGTTGGATGAATTCAACGCGCTCTGGCAGCAGCGCTTGCCGTTCCATGATGAACAGAGCCTGTTGGCGCCTTTGCAGCGTTTTTTACAGTCGATCATTTATCGCCGCGACGCGCTGTCGCCGCTGGACCCGCAAGAGCCGCTGGGCGCGGTGCACATCTTGTATTACCAACTATTGCCTGCGGGCAGCGGTCGCGCGCGCGGCATCGAGCCTCGACCGGCGCCGCTGAACCCGGCAAACAAACCGTTTTATGACGTACAGGCGATTATCGGCAAAGCGGCGCCGGGTCAGGTGGGGATTACCCTGTACTGCAATCAGCGGGAGTTTTCCGAGCTGGAATTTGGCGACCAGCTGTTTGCAGTGGTCGCCCAGGAAATCGTCGGGCAACGCCGGGAGACCGAGCGTTACCGCTGCTACATCACTGACCTGGACCTGTCCGGCCTGCTCGGCGATGTGCAAAGCCCGAGCAACCTGTACCTGCGTTACAAGGCCGAGCTGGAGCTGTCGCTCAACGAGGCGCTGAGCCAGATTTAGCACGCTGCCTTTTAAAGCGAGAAGGCACCTAAAGCGAGAAGGCACCGCCGTCTTTTGGCTGGCCTTCGACACTCAGCAGTTCGAGCTTGAGGGTCTTGCCGCCCGGTGCAGGCCAATCGATATGCTGGCCGACCTTTAGGCCGAGCAACGCACTGCCCACCGGGGCCAGGATCGAGATCTTGCCTTCATCGGCGTTGGCGTCCTTGGGGTAAACCAACGTCAGGTGGTAGTCCTTGCCACTGCCTTGCTCGCGGCAATGCACACTGGAATTCATGGTCACGACCGTTGCAGGCACTTCATCGTGGCCAACCACTTCTTCGGCGCGGTCGAGTTCGTGCTGAAGGGCTTCGACACCCGGCGAGTCCTCGCCTACACGGTCGATCAGTTGCTCAAGACGCTGCACGTCGAGACGGGTAAGAATGATGGAAGGTGCGGTCATGATTGAGGCAGACTCCTTTTTTCTGCACAAAAAAGCAAAACCCCGCCAGGAAAAGGCGGGGTTCTCACGGGCCTCGATGAGTTGAGGCGTACCCGGACACTACCACAGCGTCACAAATAAACAAGACAGCCTCAGGCGTGGGCCCGGCGCTGCTCGGCCTCGGCACAGATCACCCGGCGCCGGGCATCGTCGGCAGAGCGCCATTCACGGATATCTTCCACGTGGCGGAAGCAGCCGAGGCAGACTTTCTGCTCGTCCAGGCGACACAAACTGATACAAGGTGACGGCACCGCCGGGCTGACATTGCTGAACAGCGGCTTGGGCGGGCGGACAGGTGCAGGCTGGGTCACGGTCAGATCTCGTCGAAATCCAGGTCGGCGCCGGTGTACTCGCTGACCAGGCGCGCGAGCATTTCACTCAGCAGCTCTTCACTCTTGTCGCACTGCCATTTGCCGCTTTCTTCGTCGTAGTCGAAGTGAACGCCGCCGGAACGCGCAGCCAGCCACAGCTGACGCAACGGCTCCTGGCGGCTGAAGATCAACTGCTGGCCGCTCTCGAACTTGACGGTCAGCACGCCGGCCGAGTTTTCCAGGTCCACGTCCAGGCCGCTGTCGTCGAAAATATCTTCCAGCGCCTGCTGGGTCGAATCCACCAGGTCGTGAAAACGGGCTTCGGTCAAACTCATTGTGGCAACCTCAAAAGTGTCTGGTTTTGCTCAAGCGCCGCACGATACGGGCGAGCCCCGCCGATTGCAAAGGATACCGATTTCAACGCGATTGACGGCGTGAAATATCCTCAACCAGCGTAGTCCGCTTCCCGACTGTCTCGGCAAAGCCCCGCCGGACGGGTATTCCGGCGCATAGGCAAGCTGGCGGGTGGTCGGTATACTCGGGCGCAATTAATGCATATTCAAGGATTTCGCCATGAAGCGCCTGATCTCTTCCCTTGCTGCGCTCGTCGCGGTCGCTTGCCTCGTTAGTGCCTGTGGTCAAAAAGGCCCGCTGTACCTGCCCGATGACAGCAAAGACCCGAATGAACAGGCGCAATCGTCGCAAAAACCTTCCAAAGCGCATAAGCACGACACCTACGAATAAGGGTACTCCATGGACGCTTTTAACTACCGGGACGGCGAGCTGTTCGCGGAAGGCGTGGCGTTGTCCGCGATTGCCGAGCGCTTTGGTACCCCGACCTATGTGTACTCGCGTGCGCATATCGAAGCCCAGTACCGCTCCTTCACCGACGCGCTCGATGGCGTGCCGCACCTGGTGTGCTACGCGGTCAAGGCCAACTCCAACCTGGGCGTACTGAATGTCCTGGCGCGCCTGGGCGCTGGTTTCGACATCGTCTCCCGTGGCGAGCTGGAACGTGTACTGGCTGCCGGCGGCAAGGCTGACAAGATCGTCTTCTCCGGTGTAGGCAAGACCCGCGAAGACATGCGTCGCGCCCTGGAAGTCGGCGTGCACTGCTTCAACATCGAATCCACCGACGAGCTGGAGCGCCTGCAAGGGGTGGCCGCCGAGATGGGCGTTCGTGCGCCGATCTCCCTGCGCGTCAACCCGGATGTCGACGCCGGCACCCACCCTTACATTTCCACCGGTCTCAAAGAGAACAAGTTCGGCATCGCCATTGCCGACGCCGAAGACGTGTACATCCGCGCCGCGCAACTGCCGAACCTGGAAGTGTTGGGCGTCGACTGCCATATCGGCTCGCAACTGACCAGCCTGCCTCCGTTCCTGGATGCGCTCGACCGCCTGTTGGCGCTGATCGACCGCCTGGGCGAATGCGGCATCTACCTGCACCACATCGACCTGGGTGGCGGTGTGGGCGTGCGTTACCGCGATGAAGAGCCGCCGCTGATTGCCGACTATATCCAAGCCGTGCGCGAGCGCATCGAAGGCCGCGACCTGACGCTGATGTTCGAGCCGGGCCGTTATATCGTCGCCAACGCGGGCGTGCTGCTGACCCAGGTCGAGTACCTCAAGCACACCGAACACAAGGATTTCGCCATCGTCGATGCGGCGATGAACGACCTGATCCGCCCCGCGCTGTACCAGGCCTGGATGAATGTCACCGCCGTGACGCCTCGCAACAGCGAAGCCCGCGCCTATGACATCGTCGGCCCGATCTGCGAGACCGGCGACTTCCTGGCCAAGGATCGTCAGCTGGCCCTGGAAGAAGGCGATCTGCTGGCCGTGCATTCGGCCGGTGCCTACGGGTTTGTCATGAGTTCCAACTACAACACCCGCGGGCGTACCGCCGAGGTGCTGGTGGACGGTGATCAAGCGTTCGAAGTGCGTCGCCGCGAGACGGTAGCCGAGTTGTATGCTGGCGAAAGCCTGCTGCCGGAGTAAGCCATGCTGCTGCGTTTTACCAAGATGCACGGGCTGGGCAATGATTTCATGGTCCTCGACCTGGTCAGCCAGCACGCGCATATTCTGCCCAAACACGCTAAACAGTGGGGCGACCGTCACACCGGCATCGGTTTTGATCAATTGCTGATCGTCGAAGCGCCAAGCAACCCGGAGGTGGATTTCCGTTACCGGATCTTCAACTCCGACGGTTCCGAAGTGGAGCAGTGCGGCAACGGCGCGCGCTGCTTCGCGCGCTTCGTGCTGGACAAGCGCCTGACCGCCAAACGGCAGATCCGCGTCGAGACCAAGAGCGGCGTGATCGAGCTGGATATCCGCAGCGACGGCCAGATCAGCGTCAACATGGGCGCGCCACGCCTGGTGCCGGCGGACATTCCGTTCGAGGCCACCGAGCAGGCTGTCAGCTATGCGCTGGACGTCGACGGCAAGACCGTCGACATCGCCGCCGTGTCCATGGGCAATCCCCACGCTGTGCTGCGTGTCAACGACATCAACAACGCGCCCGTGCATGAATGGGGGCCGAAGATCGAACACCACCCGCGCTTTCCGGCACGGGTCAACGTGGGCTTCCTGCAGGTGATCGACCGTACCCGCGCGCAATTGCGTGTGTGGGAACGCGGCGCCGGCGAAACCCAGGCCTGCGGTACCGGTGCTTGCGCCGCTGCCGTGGCCGCGATCAGCCAGGGGTGGATGGATTCGCCGCTGCTGATCGACCTGCCCGGTGGACGCTTGTCCATCGAGTGGGCAGGCCCTGGCCACCCGGTGATGATGACCGGGCCGGCCTCGCGCGTATACGAAGGACAGGTCCGTCTATGAGTGAGTCAAGCCAATGACCGATAAGCCTCAAGTACCCGCACAAGCAATCCCGAGCGACAGCCTGGAGGCCGCTACCGTCGCGGCGTATCTTGAGGCTAATCCGGACTTCTTCGTCGAGCACGAAGAGTTGCTGCCGGCACTGCGCATCCCCCATCAACGCGGCGATACGGTGTCGCTGGTGGAGCGGCAGATGAAGATCCTGCGTGAGCGCAATATCGAAATGCGCCACAAGCTCTCGCACTTGATGGACGTTGCCCGCGACAACGACCGCCTGTTCGAGAAAACCCGTCGCCTGATTCTGACCCTGATGGACGCCACCAGCCTGGAAGAAACGGTGATCGCCGTGGAAGACAGCCTGCGTCAGGACTTCCAGGTGCCATTCGTGAGCCTGATCCTGTTCAGCGACAACCCGATGCCGGTGGGCCGCTGGGTCAGCGGCAGCGATGCACAAACCGCCATCGGCGGACTGCTGTCCGAAGGCAAGACCATCAGCGGCACCTTGCGTGAGCATGAACTGGACTTCCTGTTTGGCGCTGAACAGCGCAAGCAGATCGGCTCCACCGCCGTGGTCGCCCTCAGCCATCAGGGCCTGCACGGCGTGTTGGCCATCGCCAGCCGCGATCCTCAGCACTATAAAAGCTCAGTCGGCACGCTGTTCCTGACCTACATCGCCGAAGTGCTGGGCCGCGTCCTGCCGCGCTTCACCACCGCCCTGCGCGCGGTGCGCTAGCGATGGAACGGCAACTGGACGCTTACTGCGCTCACCTGCGCAACGAGCGCCAGGTGTCGCCCCATACCCTGGAAGCCTACCGACGGGACTTGAACAAGGTCCTGGCGTACTGCGAGAAACAACAGATCAGCAGCTGGAAAGCCCTGGACATCCAGAGCCTGCGCAGCCTGATCGCGCGCCTGCACCAGGCCGGCCAGTCCTCGCGCAGCCTGTCGCGCCTGCTCTCGGCGGTGCGCGGGCTCTATCATTACCTTAACCGTGAAGGCCTCTGCGACCACGACCCGGCCAACGGCCTGTCGCCGCCCAAGGGTGAGCGACGCCTGCCCAAGACCCTGGACACTGACCGCGCCCTGCAATTGCTGGATGGCGCCGTCGAGGACGACTTCCTCGCTCATCGCGACCAGGCGATCCTGGAGCTGTTCTATTCCTCGGGTTTGCGTTTGTCAGAGCTGACCGGCCTGAACCTGGATCAATTGGACCTCGCCGACGGCCTGGTGCAGGTGCTCGGCAAGGGCAGCAAGACCCGCGTCCTGCCGGTGGGCCGCAAAGCGCGGGAAGCCTTGCAGCTGTGGCTGCCGCTGCGCCTGCTGACCAACCCGGCGGATGACGCGGTGTTTGTCAGCCAACAAGGCCGCCGCCTGGGGCCACGCGCGATTCAGGTGCGGGTCAAGGCCGCCGGCGAGCGCGAGTTGGGGCAGAACCTGCACCCACACATGCTGCGACACTCTTTTGCCAGCCATATGCTGGAATCTTCCCAAGACCTGCGCGCGGTTCAAGAGCTGCTCGGCCACTCCGACATCAAGACCACACAGATCTACACCCATCTGGACTTCCAACACCTGGCAACGGTGTATGACAGCGCCCATCCACGGGCCAAACGCATCAAGGGCGGCGACTCATGAGTATCAAGCTGATCACCTTCGACCTGGACGACACGCTCTGGGACAACGTACCTGTCATCATCAGCGCCGAGGCGTCGATGCGCGAATGGCTGGCGGCAAACGCGTCCAAGGTCGGCGACCTGCCCCTGGAGCATTTCGCCAGCCTGCGCCAGCAGGTGCTGCAACGTCATCCAGAACTCAAACACCGCATCAGCATCCTGCGCCACCGAGTGTTGATGCATGCGTTTGAAGAAGCCGGTTATCCACAGCCTGAAGCCACGCAAATGGCGGATGTGTGCTTTGAGGCATTCATTCACGCGCGGCACCAGCTCACGGTATTCCCAGAAGCCGAGCCGATGCTGCAAGCCCTGCGCCAGCACTTTTTGCTCGGGGTGATCACCAACGGCAATGCCGATGTGCAGCGCGTGGGCCTGGCGGATTACTTTCACTTTGCCCTGCGCGCCGAAGATATCGGCATCGCCAAGCCGGATGCCCGCTTGTTTCAGGAGGCGTTGCAGCGCGGTGGCGTGGAGGCCGGGGCGGCGGTGCATGTGGGCGATCACCCAGGCGATGACATTGCCGGGGCGCAGCAGGCCGGGCTGCGGGCGGTGTGGTTTAACCCGACGGGTAAAGCCTGGGAAGGGGAAAAGCACCCGGATGCGCAGATTCGCAGCCTGAACGAGTTGCCGCCATTGCTGCAGAGCTGGCAGTAACACCGAAGATCCAAATGTGGGAGGGGGCTTGCCCACTCCCACATTTGCATCACCACAAGGCTCAAACAAATCATCAGGCATGAAAAAACCCGCAGCGACGGCGGGCTTTTTCTTACAAGCAGGTGACTGACCTCAGATAGGTCGGCTGCCGTACTTGTTATCCGGCTTCTTCGGTGGGTCTGCCACCACGTTAGCCTCGACTTCCTGCACTTTGCCGCCTTTAGCGAGGAATTCTTCCATCGCACGGGCCAGGGCATCACGCTCTTTGTTCTTGGCTTCAACGCTCGGCAATTCATCTACCGACACCGCTGCCTTGGCTTTGCCTTTGGCAGCCGGGACAGGTGCATCATCGCCACCGTCGTCGTCAGCAACGTCTTCCGCCGCCGCTTCAAGACCTTCTTCGGTGTCGTCTTCGTCACCTACTTCGAGTTCGTCGTTTTCCAGATCATCGTCGCTCATGTTCTACCTCATGACTTGCGAAAAGCAGATTAGTTATAGCCCAGCTTCACCCTCTGTCGACGGCGGCTGGAAAAAAATCAACATCCACCGGATAACCAGTGGCTTATGCCCCATCACCGTGCAAGGTGGCGAGGACTTTACGAGCACCGCCATGATCACGGTGCTCGCCCAGATAAACACCTTGCCAGGTCCCCATCGCCAAGCGGCCGGCCTTCACCGGCAAACTCAGCTGGCAGCCCAGGAGACTGGCCTTGAAGTGCGCCGGCAGGTCATCCGGACCTTCGTCGTTGTGTTCAAACCCTGCAAGGCCTTGCGGCACCAGCGAGTTGAAAAAACGTTCGAAGTCACGGCGAACCGCCGGATCGGCATTCTCGTTGACGGTCAACGAGGCCGAGGTGTGCTGCAGCCACAGATGCAACAAGCCCACGCGGCAGGCCCTTAATTCAGGCAAGCCGGCCAGCAACTCATCGGTCACCAAGTGAAAGCCCCGGGGCTTGGCCCGCAGAGTAATCAGGGTCTGTTGCCACATACAGTTCTCCGCCCATCGGCGCGCATTCTAGCGCGCTCTGGGAAAAAACAAAGTGCCGAATACGCCTACATGGCTGTAAGACATTCGCACGCAGAAAAGTGCCGTGTGCGCCCCATCACAAACTTGAGGCGAAAACCGGTACAGCTTGTTATGACTGACAAACGCCAGGCAAAAAAATGCCCGGCGAGCCGGGCATCTTTTTTTCGCGTACTTACAAGTTGTAGCCGCGCTCGTTGTGTTGTGCCAGGTCGAGGCCGACAGCCTCTTCTTCTTCGGTGACCCGCAGGCCCATAACCATGTCCAGCACCTTGAGGATGATGTAGGTCACGATGGCGGTGTAGATCACGGTGAAGCCGACGCCTTTGCACTGAATCCAGACCTGGGCCGCGATATCAGTGGTCGCCGCGTTGAAGCCACCCATCGATGGTGCAGCAAAGACACCGGTCAGGATCGCACCGAGGATACCGCCGATACCGTGTACACCAAAGGCGTCCAGGGAATCGTCGTAGCCCAGTTTACGTTTCAGCGTCGTTGCGCAGAAGAAGCACACGACACCCGCCGCCAGGCCGATGATCAGCGCGCCCATCGGGCCTACGGTGCCCGCAGCCGGAGTGATCGCAACCAGACCCGCCACCACACCCGAGGCGATGCCCAGTGCGCTTGGCTTACCGTGGGTGATCCATTCGGCAAACATCCAACCCAACGCCGCCGCAGCGGTAGCGATCTGGGTGACCAGCATCGCCATGCCGGCGGTGCCGTTAGCGGCAGCGGCAGAACCGGCGTTGAAGCCGAACCAGCCGATCCACAGCATGGCGGCACCGATCAGGGTGTAACCAAGGTTGTGCGGGGCCATGGGCGTGGTCGGGAAGCCTTTGCGCTTGCCGAGCACCAGGCACGCCACCAGGCCAGCCACACCGGCGTTGATGTGAACCACGGTGCCGCCGGCGAAGTCCAGCACGCCCCAGTCCCACATCAGGCCACCGTTACCGCTCCAGACCATGTGCGCGATCGGCGCATAGACCAGGGTGAACCAGATGGCCATGAAGATCAGCATCGCCGAAAACTTCATGCGTTCGGCGAAAGCACCGACGATCAGCGCCGGGGTGATGATGGCGAAGGTCATCTGGAAGGTGATGAACACGGCTTCCGGGAACAGCGCCGCAGGCCCGGTGATGCTGGCCGGGGTAACGCCCGCCAGGAACGCCTTGCCCATGCCGCCGAAGAAGGAATTGAAGTTGACGACGCCCTGCTCCATCCCGGTCGTATCGAACGCGATGCTGTAACCGTAGACGACCCACAGGATGCTGATCAGGCCAGTGATGGCGAAGCACTGCATCATCACCGACAGAATATTTTTGGAACGAACCATGCCGCCGTAGAACAGCGCCAGGCCCGGGATGGTCATGAACAGCACCAAGGCGGTGGCGGTCAGCATCCAGGCGGTGTCGCCGGAATTGAGGACTGGAGCAGCCACTTCGTCTGCCGCCATGGCCAGGCTTGGCATTACGATGGACAACAGGGCTCCGAGCCCTGCGAATTTACGCAGAGTCATATTGTTTTCTCCTGGGGCGTTGGGGTTTGGCGGCTTAGATTGCGTCGGTATCGGTTTCGCCGGTACGGATGCGAATAGCCTGTTCCAGATTGACCACGAAGATCTTGCCGTCACCAATCTTGCCGGTGTTGGCGGCCTTGGTTATCGCCTCGATAACCCGGTCAAGATCCTTGTCGTCAATGGCGACATCAATCTTCACCTTCGGCAGGAAATCGACCACGTATTCCGCGCCGCGGTACAGCTCGGTGTGACCCTTCTGCCGACCGAAGCCTTTGACCTCAGTAACGGTAATGCCCTGCACGCCGATCTCGGACAACGACTCGCGTACATCGTCCAACTTGAACGGCTTGATGATGGCAGTGACTAGCTTCATGAAAACTCTCTCCCGAATTGGTGGACTTGCCCCAGGAAAACAAACCCGTCTCAAGTCTAAGCGCAGTGCCTGGCTTTGTAACGCATCGTCGCCTCGGCATTTGCCTTTGCGACGCCAGCGAACCACTGGTGACGAAACCTGTACCCCTGATCCGTCGGCGCACTGCATTCGTCACAGCGACTGCATCAGTGCATGGGTCATGATCGTCTAAGCAGAAACCTTGCCAGCTCCGTAAAAATCACTGAAATCAGTCCTTTGCCCACTTATGCCGACCCAGCGCCAGTGCTGGCGACCACAATGCGCACAAAAACAGTGCGCCACCGCCCAGCCCCCTGCGCGAAAAGCGTGCGCCCGGGTCACGAAAAGACTATAGACGCTGCGTGATACACTGCCGGCCAACAGTTTTCCGGAATATTTCCCATGCTCGCGCCCAAAGACCTCCTCGACGCCCTGAGCGGCCACGCCTCTCGCCTGTTCAGCGGTGACACCCCCCTGCCCCGCAATGAAATCGAAAGCCAGTTCAAGGCGTTGCTGCAGAGCGGCTTCAGCAAGCTCGACCTGGTCAGCCGGGAAGAATTCGACAGCCAGATGGTGGTGCTCGCCCGTACGCGCGCACGCCTGGAGAGCCTGGAGGCGAAGGTAGCGGAGCTTGAAGCACGGTTGACGCCAGCAGGCGAATAACCGGCCTCCATGGCCAGCCTGCTGACCGCGCTGTTGATGGTTGCTCTATCCGCTAGCGTCGGGGCGTGATGCTGCTCAGCAGCGCCGTCGCCGGCGTATGCGACCCGTTGCAATCGTCGATCATTCCGCTGTTTGCAGACGACGATCAGTTCTCCCTGGCACTGCGCACCAAAAGCATGCTGTCGTCCATTCCCATTCTGCTCGGGCCGATCCTGGGCCGGCTCGCCAACCGCCTGCCCCGCAACCTCTGCGTCGCGGCGGGCTTTGCACTGTTGGGGAGCAGTTTCGCCATGAACGGCCTGATCGCTCAGTTAGGCATCGCGCTGAGCATCACGTAGTTGGGTGCAATGATGACGGGCTTGTCGTTGCGGGTGTTCCTGATCCCTGATTTGCGCACGTTCATGCGCGCCCCCGACACACAACTCAACGATGCCTACCTGGCCAAATACCCCAGCGCCTTTGCACGTTGATACGTCCTGTAAAAGTCTGCTCCCTTGCACCTGCAATCCCTCGACTACCTTTGAAAAGCCGCAGCAAGCGGCCCTCCCTTTCAAGGAACGAGCATGTCCCTCGCCATTGTCCACAGCCGCGCCCAGATCGGCGTCGAAGCCCCTGCCGTCACCGTCGAAGTGCACATGGCCAATGGTCTGCCGTCGCTGACGCTGGTGGGCTTGCCGGAAACGGCGGTCAAGGAAAGCAAGGACCGCGTGCGCAGCGCGATCCTCAACTCCGCGCTTCAATACCCGTCCCGCCGCATCACCCTCAACCTCGCGCCCGCCGACTTGCCCAAGGACGGTGGGCGTTTTGACTTGGCGATTGCCCTGGGGATCCTGGCCGCCAGTGTGCAGGTGCCGGCGCTGATGCTCGATGACGTGGAGTGCCTTGGGGAGCTGGCGCTGTCCGGTGAAGTCCGGGCGGTGAAAGGTGTGTTGCCGGCCGCATTGGCGGCACGCAAGGCCGGGCGTACCCTGATAGTGCCGCGGGCGAATGCCGAGGAGGCGTGCCTGGCTTCAGGGTTGAAGGTGATCGCGGTGGATCACTTGCTGCAGGTGGTGGCGCACTTGAATGGGCATGTGCCGATTGAACCGTATAAGTCCGACGGCTTGCTGTACTTGAATAAGCCGTATCCAGACCTGAGTGAAGTCCAGGGCCAATTGGCGGCCAAGCGCGCGCTGCTGATCGCAGCGGCGGGCGCGCATAACCTGTTGTTCAGCGGGCCGCCGGGCACGGGAAAGACGTTGCTCGCCAGCCGACTGCCGGGGTTGTTGCCCCCCCTGAGTGAACAGGAGGCGTTGGAAGTGGCTGCGATTCAGTCGGTCGTCAGCCTGGCGCCGCTGAGCCATTGGCCGCACCGGCCGTTTCGCCAGCCACACCATTCCGCCTCAGGACCAGCGCTGGTGGGAGGCGGCTCGAAACCGCAGCCGGGGGAGATCACCCTGGCCCATCACGGGGTGCTGTTCCTGGATGAGCTGCCGGAATTTGATCGCAAAGTGCTGGAGGTACTGCGTGAACCCTTGGAGTCGGGGCATATCGTGATTTCCCGCGCCCGTGACCGAGTGAGTTTCCCGGCGCGCTTTCAACTGGTGGCGGCCATGAACCCCTGCCCCTGCGGCTACCTGGGTGAACCCAGTGGGCGCTGTCGTTGTACGCCGGAGCAAATTCAGCGCTATCGCAACAAGCTGTCCGGGCCGTTGATGGATCGCATCGACCTGCACCTGACCGTTGCTCGGGAAACCACTGCGCTGAATCCAATCCAGCAGGCCGGCGATACCACAGCGAAGGCCTCGGCAGAGGTAGCCGAGGCACGGGAACGCCAGTTGCGGCGTCAGGGCTGCGCGAATGCCTTCCTTGACCTGCCTGGGCTACGCCGTCACTGCACGCTGGCAAAGGTCGATGAAGGCTGGCTGGAGACCGCCTGCGAGCGATTGACCCTGTCGCTGCGTGCGGCGCATCGGCTGCTCAAGGTGGCGCGGACCCTGGCGGATCTGGAGCAGGGAGATGCCATCACGCGCGACCATCTGAAGGAGGCCTTGCAATACCGCCCGGCGGCGATCACTTGAGCCTGGCGCAGAACCTGATGCGGGAGAGGGCTTGCTCCCACACTTGATCAACTGCGCCTGAAGGGCCGGTTTCAGCGGAACCGATCCACCTCATGCCGCAAGCCCGCCGCCAGGGTTTCCAGTTCCTTGGCGGTGATCGCCAGGTTCGACACCACTTCGCGCTGCTCGCTGTTGGCCAGCGCAATGCTCTGCAAATTGCTGCTGAGCAAGGTCGCGGTGCTGCTCTGTTCCTGGGTGGCGGTGGTGATCGCCGCGAACTGTTGACCGGCCGAGCGGCTTTGCTCGTCGATACGTGCCAACGCCGACGCCACGTCGGCGTTGCGTGACAGGCCTTCCTGCATCAGCGCGTTGCCGTGTTCCATGGTGCTGATGGCGTTGCCGGTTTCGTGCTGGATGCTCTGGATCATCCCAGAGATCTCGTCGGTGGCCTGACGGGTGCGCGAAGCCAGGTTGCGTACTTCGTCGGCGACCACGGCGAAACCCCGGCCTTGCTCACCGGCCCGGGCGGCTTCGATCGCAGCGTTGAGCGCCAGCAGGTTGGTCTGTTCGGCGATCGAGGTAATCACACCGACGATCCCACCAATTTCCTGGGAGCGTTGGCCCAGGGTGTTGATCACCGTGGCCGTGCTGTTCAACGAGGTCGCGATATGTTCGAGGGACGACGAGGCTTCTTGCATCGAGTTACGGCCGATACGGGTTTGCTGGGCGTTTTCCTGGGCCAGGCGTTCCGTGGCGCCCATGTTGTCGGCGATGTTCAGCGACGTGGCGCTGAACTCTTCTACCGCGCCGGCCATGCTGGTGATCTCGCCGGACTGCTGCTCCATGCCTTCGTAGGCACCGCCGGACAGACCGGACAATGCCTGGGCGCGGCTGTTGACCTCTTCAGCCGCCTTGCGGATATGCGAGACCATGGTCGACAGCGCTTCCCCCATCTGATTGAAGCTGCGTGCCAACTGGCCGATTTCGTCATGGCTGGACACGTTCAGACGCGCGCTCAAATCACCCGCGCCCAAGGCTTCGGCCTGGCGTACAAGGTCACTCAACGGCGCGAGTTTGCTGCGCAGCAGCCAGACCGTTGCGCCGACGGCCAGCAGCATGGCCAGCACGCTGCCGATCACCAGGCGAATGCCGACATCCCACGTCACCGAGCGAATCTCCGCTTTGGGCATGCTTGCGACCACAGCCCACGGCCCGCCTTCGAAGGGCACCGACACGCTGTAGAAGTCCTCGGTTTTATCCGCCCAGAAGCGCCCCGTACCGGGGGTCTTGGCCAGGTCCGACATCACCGGCACCGCTTGGTCCGGCGCCTGCACGCCGGCCGGTGGTACCAGCCAGCGCTTTTGCTCGTCCAGCAACGCCAGGGAACCCGTTTGGCCGATACGGAAGCGTTTCAGGTTTTCGAACTGGGCATTCTGCGCGTCGGTGTAGTCAAAACCGATGAACAGCACCGCAATGACTTTGCCGCTGGCGTCGCGCACCGGGCTGTATTGAGTCATGTAGGAGCGATCGAACAACACTGCGCGGCCGATGTAAGTCTGCCCACTGAACACACGCGAATAGGCCGGCCCATTGCGGTCAAGCACAGTGCCGATGGCGCGATTGCCGTCCTGTTTGGTCAGGGAGGTGCTGACGCGGATGAAGTCGTCGCCGCTGCGCACGAACACCGTCGCCACACCGCCGGACATCTGCTTGAACTCGTCGACTTTATCGAAGTTGTTGTTCAGCAGATCGCTGCCCAGGTACAAGCTCGGGGTCTGTACACCCGCGACGGCAACAGGTTGATCTGCCTGTACGCGCAAGCCGGCACTGAAGCGCTTCTCGAAAAGCCCCGTCAGGCGCTGTGTACTCTCACGCAAGGTGCTGTGAAACGTATTGAGCTGGTCGGCGAGCAAGCGCGCCTCGCTGGCCAAGTGTTCCTCACGGGTCGCGAGGTTGGCGGTGTCGAGCGAACGCAGGGCAAAAACAGTGCTGCCACCAATGGCAACAGCAAGGATCACAGCTAACGCGATACCAAGCTGGGAGGCAATCCGGGCGCGAGGTTGAGACATGATGGCTCCTGGCCGAGGCCAGGATCATCCTGATCTCATAGCGCTGCTCGGCAAATTATCTAGTGGGTAACGTTGGTGCACGATGGTTCCAACACACCTACTTCGGCGGGCAGAGCCAATACTTGAGCGCATCACCGGGACATCGCGCAAACGATTGCAGGAGCGGCCTGCCGGCACTCAATCGAGACGTTCGACCTCGGGCAATGCCATGGCCTTGACTTCTGCCTGGAGAAACTCCGCCAAGCGCCGCAAACGCTCGCCGCCGGGGCGGGTTTTCGGCCAGACCAGGTAGTAATTTTCGCCACTGGCCACGGCGGTTGGCCACGGCAGGCTCAACCGCCCTTGGGCCACGTCTTCGGCCACCATCAACAGGTCGCCCATGGACACGCCATAGCCCCGCGCGGCGGCGATCATGCCCAGTTCGAGCGTATCGAATACCTGCCCACCCTTGAGCGACACTTGGGATGACAACCCCATGCGCTCCAACCAATTGCGCCAGTCGCGACGGTCAGGGGTGGGGTGCAGCAATTCGGCGGTGGCCAGGCGTGCTGCATCCCAGGGCCCATCTTCCAGCAGGTTCGGCGCGCCTACCGGGATCAGCAATTCCGGAAATAGATAACTGGCCTCCCAGTCGGCCGGGAAATGCCCGTAACTCAGCAGCACCGCGCAGTCGAACGGTTCTTGGTTGAAGTCCACCTCGTCCACGCTCATCCAGGCGCTGGTCAGTTGCACCTCATTGCCCGGCTGCAGCGCCCGGAAGCGACTGAGCCGCGCCAGCAGCCAACGCATGGTCAGGGTCGACGGCGCCTTCATACGCAGGATGTCATCTTCAGCGTTCAAGGTATGACAGGCCCGTTCCAGCGCAGCAAAGCCTTCCCTCACGCCGGGCAGCAGCAGGCGCGCGGCCTCGGTGAGCTGTAAGGTGCGGCCGCTGCGCTGGAACAGGCGGCAGGCGAAATGCTCTTCCAGCGTGCGGATATGCCGGCTCACCGCACTTTGAGTAATGGACAGCTCCTCCGCTGCGCGGGTGAAGGAGTTGTGTCGAGAGGCGGCTTCAAATGCACGCAAGGCATAAAGCGGAGGAAGACGACGGGACATAGGAAAAGCTCCGACAGCGCAATGCGCAAACCCTACCAGAATCAAGCAAGCATGAGTTTTAATCATGCGAACGATCGCATTTATCCCTTTGTGCAATGCACTGAGAGCGCCGAGAATCCACCCTTCCCCCCCCCTGCGAATTTTCGAGTGTGATGATCATGCAGCATCCGGCACGTACCGAACTCTGGGCCATTCTGCGGCTGTCAGGGCCGTTGATTGCCTCACAGTTGGCGCACATGCTGATGGTGCTGACCGACACCCTGATGATGGCCCGTCTGAGCCCCGAAGCCCTGGCCGGCGGTGGGCTGGGCGCGGCGAGCTATTCGTTCGTGTCGATTTTCTGCATCGGCGTGATTGCTGCCGTCGGTACCCTGGTGGCCATCCGTCAAGGCGCGGGCGATATCGAGGGCGCCACCCGCCTGACCCAGGCCGGGCTGTGGCTGGCCTGGCTGATGGCCTTGGCGGCCGGTTTGCTGCTGTGGAACCTCAAGCCGTTGCTGCTGATGTTTGGCCAGACCGAAACCAATGTTCACTCGGCCGGGCAATTCCTGACGATCCTGCCATTCGCACTGCCCGGTTTCCTGAGCTTCATGGCCTTGCGCGGCTTCACCAGCGCAATTGGCAAAGCCAAGCCGGTGATGGTCATCAGCCTCGGCGGCGCGGTGGCCAACTACCTGCTCAACCACGCGTTGATCGAAGGCATGTTCGGCCTGCCGAAATTGGGCCTGATGGGCATCGGCCTGGTCACCGCCGTCGTCGCCAACGGCATGGCGTTGGCGCTGATGGGGTACATCCACAGGAACCGTGCCTATGCAGCCTACCCGCTCAGCACTGGCCTGCTGCGCCTCAATACCCAGTACCTGCGTGAGCTGTGGCGCCTGGGCCTGCCGATTGGCGGCACCTATGCCGTTGAAGTCGGGTTGTTTGCCTTTGCGGCGTTGTGCATGGGCACCATGGGCAGCACACAGTTGGCCGCGCATCAGGTTGCGCTGCAGATCGTCTCGGTGGCGTTCATGGTGCCGGCGGGGATGTCCTACGCGGTGACCATGCGCATCGGCCAGCATTACGGCGCCGGGCAGTTACTGCAGGCACGCCTGGCAGGGCGTGTCGGCATAGGATTTGGTGCGGCGGTGATGTTGGGATTTGCCGTGGTGTTATGGCTGTTTTCCGATCCGCTGATCGGACTGCTCATCGACCACCACGACCCGGCGTTCCATGACGTCATCGTCCTGGCCGTCAGCCTGCTCGCGGTGGCGGCATGGTTCGAGCTGTTCGACGGCGTGCAAACCATCGCCATGGGCTGCATTCGTGGGCTGAAAGACGCCAAGACCACCTTTCTGATCGGCGCGGGCTGCTATTGGTTGATTGGTGCGCCATCGGCCTGGCTGATGGCCTTCACCCTCGGCTGGGGGCCGACCGGCGTGTGGTGGGGTCTGGCACTGGGCCTGGCGTGCGCGGCAGTGAGCCTGACCTGGGCATTTGAGGCGAAGATGAAGCGCATGATTCGGCAAGAGCCTGACCCTCTAGGCTCATTTCAAGCCGCACAGGCAGACTAAAAGCCCTGCTCGGTTGATGTGGAAGGGGCAAGCCCCCTCCCACATGTTGATTGGGTTCGCACCTCAGCCCAGCAGCGCTTGCTGGCTTTTGCCGAAGGTCAGGTAGTCCACAAGCTCCGGCAACGGTAACGGCTTGCTGATCAGGTAACCCTGGGCCTGATCACAGCCGAACAACCGCAACAGCGCCAACTGCTCCGGCGTTTCCACACCTTCGGCGACCACTTCCAGGTTGAGGTTGTGAGCCAAGTTGATCATGGCATGCACCAGCTTGCGGTTTTCCTCGCGCTCTTCCATGCCGCCGACGAAGCTCTTGTCGATCTTCAACAAGGCAATCGGCAGGCTGTTGAGGTGCACGAACGAAGAGAAACCCGTGCCGAAATCATCCAGGGAAAACCGCACACCGAGGCGGCCGAGGGCGTCCATGGTCTGCTTGACCAGATCACTGCGGCGCATCACGGCGGTTTCGGTGAGTTCGAACTCCAGCCACTGCGCCTCCACGCCACGCTCGGCAATCAGCCGGCTGAGGGTCGAGAGCAACTGGCTGTCCTGGAATTGGCGGAACGACAGGTTGACCGCCATGTGCAGCGGCGGCAGGCCGCGTTCGCGCAGGTCTTGCATGTCGCGCAGGGCCCGCGAGATGACCCAGTAGCCCAACGGCACGATCAAGCCGCTTTGCTCGGCCAGGGGCACGAACTCGCTGGGCGGCAACAGGCCACGCTCGCCATGGCGCCAGCGCACCAGGGCCTCGAGACCGACGATATGCCCATCGTCGAGGTCCAGGCGCGGCTGGTAATGCAGCTCCAATTCATCACGGCGCAAGGCACGGCGCAGTTCACTTTCCAGGTCGGCCAGGCTGCGCGCATTGCGGTTGATGCGCTCGTTGAAGATATGAAAGGTACAGCCCTGGGTGCTCTTGGCCTGTTGCATGGCGATATGGGCGTGCCACATCAATGGGTCGGCACCGGCGCGGGCGCGGGCATGCGCCACACCCAGGCTGCAACCGATCAGCAGGCTTTCACCATCCACCCAGTAAGGTTCGGCCATGACCTCGGTGATGCGCTCGGCCATCCACTCGGCGCGCTGGGGGGCACGGCGGGTGTCGATCAACAGGGCGAATTCATCGCTGCCCAGGCGCGCCAGTTGATCCCCTGCCTCCAGCTGGCTCTTGAGCCGCGAGACCACTTGCAGGATCAGCCGGTCGCCGGCCTGGTGGCCGAGGGCGTCGTTGGCATGGCGGAAGTTATCGAGGTCCAGGTGGCCCAGCGCCAGGCCGCGCCCGTCATTCTCGGCCAGCCGCGCAGCCAGCAGGGTCTGAAAGCCCTGGCGGTTGGCGATACCGGTGAGCGGATCCTGCTCGGCCAGGCGTTGCAGCGTGTTTTCCAGCAAACCGCGCTCACGAACGTGGCGCAGGCAGCGGCGCAACGTATCGGCGTCCAATACATCGCGGACCAGCCAATCGCTGACACCGAGGGGCGACACCAGCGGTTCCTGCTCCAGCAGCAACACACACGGCAGGCTGCAACGGCCGGGGCCGGGTTGCAGGCTGGGCGTGGTCAACAACACGGCGCTGTGGTCGTCATCGAACAGACGGCTCACGGACTCCCAGTTTGGCGCACTGATCAGCACAGCCCCATCGCCCATCGGCGCCAGGCACTCGCGCAATAACGCTGCCCACGCGGGCTCATCGGCCAGCAGCAGCAAACGCAAGGGTTCGACAGGCGTAGACAAGCTAGCTCCCTAGACTCTGCAAGATTTCGTTGGCGACGGGCATTATGACGTGCGGCCCGATAATCACCAATGATAGGGGTTATCAAACACGCGAACTGTAAACATTAGTCTCTAACAACCCGCACATCCTGCGGCAAAGTAACAAAACCGGCAAATTTAGATCGAGTGGTACGTCACACTGTCGTTCTGACAGGGCAGAATCCTGCCAGCCTGTTAAAATGCCCGCCCTTTTGAAAAACGACTCCCTGAATTCTGTATGTCCCGACTCAATCCCCGGCAGCAAGAAGCCGTGAACTACGTCGGCGGCCCTCTATTGGTGCTCGCCGGTGCAGGCTCCGGCAAAACCAGTGTGATCACCCGCAAGATCGCGCACCTGATCCAGCAGTGCGGCATCCGCGCCCAGTACATCGTCGCCATGACCTTTACCAACAAGGCAGCGCGGGAAATGAAAGAGCGCGTCGGCACCCTGCTCAAGGGTGGCGAAGGCCGTGGCCTCACCGTGTGCACGTTCCACAACCTGGGCCTGAACATCATCCGCAAGGAGCATGCGCGGCTGGGCTACAAGCCGGGCTTCTCGATCTTCGACGAGACCGACGTGAAGTCGCTGATGACCGACATCATGCAAAAGGAATACGCAGGCGACGACGGCGTGGATGAGATCAAGAACATGATCGGCGCCTGGAAAAACGACCTGATCCTGCCCGCCCAGGCCCTGGAAAACGCACGCAACCCCAAGGAGCAGACCGCCGCCATCGTCTACACCCACTACCAGCGCACGCTCAAGGCGTTCAACGCGGTGGACTTCGACGACCTGATCCTG
>NZ_JBYVMD010000063.1:0-24756 GCF_058145955.1 Pseudomonas sp. A39 | reverse complement strand
GCCAGCAGGTTGGTTTGCTGGGCCACGGACTTGATCACGTCGAGCACGCTGCCGATTTTGTCGCTTTCGCGCTTCAGGTCGCCCATGGCCGCCGTGGAGTTGCCCACTTCGGTGGCCAAGCGTTCGATCTGGGCGATGGCTTCGCCGACCACTTTGTCGCCTTCACGGGCCTGCTGGTCAGCGGCCACGGCAGCTTCGGAGGCTTCCTCGGCGTTGCGCGCCACTTCTTGCACGGTGGCGGCCATTTCGTTCATGGCGGTGGCGACCTGGTCGGTCTCGACTTTCTGGCTGTTGACCCCGGCGCTGGTTTGCTCGGTCACGGCGGACAGCTGTTCAGCGGCGCTGGCGATTTGGGTGACGCCGTCGCTGATGCCACCGATCAGCTCACGCAGGCCGACGGTCATGCTTTGCATGGCGCGTTGCAGTTGACCCAGTTCGTCCTGGCGTAGAGAGGACAGGTTGTGGCTCAGGTCACCCGAGGCCACGCGTTCGGCCACCTGGAGTGTCTGGTTGAGCGGGATGATGATCTGGCGGGTGATGGCCCAGGCGGCGACGAGGCCGAAGATCAGCGCCAGTACGGTGGCCAACAGCAACAGCTGCTTGGCGTTTGCGGCATCGGCGTCACGCACCACCGTTTGCGAGGTGGTCAGCTTGTTACTGCGGTCCAGCAGTATGTCGCCCTGCACGCCCATGATTTTCAGCGCTGCAGCGCTGGCAACCTGAGAGTCGCGGTATTGGCTGACCGCTGCGCGATAGGCTTGCAGTGACACGCTGGCCTGTTGCAGGTTGGTCGAATATTGTTCAGGGATTTGGCCCGTGAGGCTGGCGATTTTTTTCAGGGCATTGTCGATGGCGTCCAGCGCGGGCTGCTCTGCTTCGACCTTGCCGCTGTAGGTATAGCCGCGCACCTGAAAGCGGGCTTGCTGGATCAATTTGCTCACATCGACAACGCTGTTGAACTGGCTGACGCTGTCACCTTGCAGCAGGGATTTTTCGACTTCGTTTATCTTGAGTACCGCGTTGTCAGCGGTATCGCCCAATTTGCTACGGGCGTTTTCGCGATTGGCTCCGGCCTGGACCATGGCATCAAATGCCCGTTTGTACTGGTCGACCCCTGCCAGTTGATCATCGATCAGGGCAATATCAGCGGGCTGCTCAATCAGTGTGCGCGCGGTTTTCAGGCCGCCTTCCAGCTTGCCAAGCAGCTCATTGACGGCTGCCGGCCCCTGTTCGCCACGGCGCATTTCGAAGTCCAAGCGAGCAATGCGCAGGTCCTTGCTCAGGTCGTTGAGGCTGGCGATATAACCCAGTTTGTCCCCGCGACTGATCACGCCTGAGAGCCCGGTCCAGCCGGTGAAGGTGATCATTAGCGTCAGCAGTAATACCAGGCCGAAGCCCACGCCAAGTTTGGTTTTGACGCTGACATTCCCCAGCTTTTCGGCTAACCAACGATACATACTGCAAACTCCCGTGGAACAAGGCTTGGACTTATTCACGGGTTATCGGCAGATACGCAGGAATCTGTAGTGACACAGGGGAGCTGCGTCGTTTGCCAGGTTTGTGGTTAGAAGAGCCGGGCGAGCAGGGCGGTGACGGCCGTTTCGACCCGTAGGATGCGTGCACCGAGTTGCACCGGCTGCAGCCCTGCTTGGGTCAGCAGGTCCACTTCGTAGGGAATCCAGCCACCCTCAGGCCCGATCGCCAGGGTCACCGGCTCATCCAGCCCGCGTGGGCACGCCGGGTAATCGCCTGGGTGACCGATCAGGCCCAGGGTGCCTTCGGTCATGGCCGGCAGGCGGTCTTCGACGAAGGGTTTGAAGCGCTTTTCGATAACGATCTCGGGTAACACCGTGTCCCGGGCCTGTTCCAAGCCGAGGATCAATTGCTCGCGAATCGCCTCGGGCTCCAGGAACGGGGTTTGCCAGAAGCTCTTCTCGACCCGGTAGCTGTTGACCAGCACCACCTTGGGCACGCCCATGGCGGCCACGGTCTGCAGCACCCGGCGCAGCATTTTCGGGCGCGGCAGGGCCAGCAGCAGCGTCAGCGGCAGTTTGGCCGGTGGAGGTTGGTCGAAGCTCACTTGCAGTTCGGCTTCGCGGGCTTCCAGGCGCACCAGTTGTGCATTGCCCATCAACCCGCCGACGCGCCCGACACGCAGGCTGTCGCCTACGACGGCGCGGTGGACTTCCTGCATGTGCACCAGGCGCCGATCACGCAGCACCACACGGTCGGCCGCGATAAAGTCGGCCTCTTCCAGCAGCAGCAGGTTCACGGCTGGGTCGCTGGCGGCTGGTCGTCGTCGGCGGTTTGGTCATCCGGGTGTTCGCCGCGCTTGGTGATCAAGCTGCTGAACAGGATGCCAATCTCGAACAGCATCCACATCGGCACGGCCAGCAGGGTCTGGGAGAAAATATCCGGCGGGGTGAGGATCATACCGACCACGAAGCAGCCGATGATCACGTAGGGGCGGATCTTCTTCAGGTATTGCACGTTGACCACGCCGATCCACACCAGCAACACCACGGCCACCGGGATTTCGAAGGCCACGCCAAAGGCGAAGAACAGCGTCATCACGAAGTCGAGGTAGCTGGTGATGTCGGTCATCATTTCCACGCCGGCCGGGGTGGCGGCGGCGAAAAATTTGAAGATCAACGGGAACACCAGGAAGTAGGCGAACGCCATGCCGGTGTAGAACAGCAGGATGCTCGACACCAGCAACGGCACCGCGATGCGCTTCTCATGCTTGTACAGGCCCGGCGCGATAAAGCCCCAGATCTGATGCAGGATCACCGGGATCGCCAGGAACAGCGAGACCATCATGGTCAGCTTCAACGGCGTCAGGAACGGTGATGACACATCGGTGGCGATCATCGTCGCGCCGGCCGGCAGGTACTGGCGCAGCGGCGTGGAGACGAAGGTGTAGATCTGCTGGGTAAAGGCGAACAACCCGGCAAAGATGATGAAGATGGCCGCTACGCAACGCAGCAGGCGGGTACGCAGCTCGGTGAGGTGCGAGACCAGCGGCATATGCTGGTCGTTTTCCGGTTTATCAGCGCTCATGGGGCTCGCGGCGGCAATGTGGGGTCATGGGGCGCGGGCGACGCGTCAGGCGTCGGCGCAGGCTCGGTTGGCGCGGTGGGCTGCACGGGCGCGGCCTCAACGGTTGGAGCGATGGTGTTGTCAGCCACCGGCTCCACCGGTTTGGCGGGTTCCTGCACGGGTGACAGAATCTTCCGGGCTTCCTGCTCCAACGACAGAATATGTTCGTTGTGCAGTTGCCGGCGGATTTCGTCGGCGCCGATTTCCCTTTCAACTTCCTGTTTGATGGCGTTGAAACTGCGTTTCAGGCGCCCGATCCACAGGCCGGCCGTGCGTGCCGCACCGGGCAGGCGTTCCGGCCCCAGTACCAGCAGGGCTACCAGGCCGACGAGCAGCAGTTCAGAGAAGCTGATACCAAACATTAGTCAGTGCTCACGAGTCTTTGCGGGTCGGCTCTTCGACTTTTTCAGCCTGCACGTCGAAGGTACGACGCTCGGTGATCGGCTGGGTGGCCTGCGGGTGCACAGGCTGGGCCGGCGGTACGGGATTGACCACCGGGTCGGCCGGTTTTTCGTCGTCGTTCATGGCTTTACGGAAGCCCTTGATCGACTCGCCGACGTCGGTGCCGAGGTTCTTGAGTTTCTTGGTGCCGAATACCAGTACCACGACCACCAGAATGACGATCCAGTGTTTCCAGTCAAAAATGCCCATGCTGCAATTCCTCAGTCAACGTTATTCAAGCGGACGGGCGCGAAGCCTTTTCGGCATGCCCGGACAAGCCGAAGCGACGGTCCAGTTCATCCAGCACTGCCTGTGGATGCTGCCCCAGTTGGGCGAGCATGACCAGGCTGTGGAACCACAAGTCGGCGGTTTCGTAGATCACATCGCTGCAGTCGCCGCTGATTTGCGCGTCCTTGGCGGCGATGATCGTCTCGACGGATTCTTCGCCGAGTTTTTCCAGGATCTTGTTCAAGCCCTTGTGGTACAGGCTGGCGACGTAGGAGCTGTCAGCGTCCGCGCCTTTGCGGTCTTCCAGCACCTGGGCCACACGGTTCAGGGTATCGCTCATGTTCAGTGTCCTGCCGAGTAGATGGCGTGCGGGTCTTTGAGCACCGGCTCCACGACTTTCCATTCGCCGTTCTCGAACACGCGATAGAAGCAGCTGTGACGGCCGGTGTGGCAGGCGATGTTGCCGATCTGCTCGACCTTGAGGATCACCACGTCGGCGTCGCAGTCGATGCGCATCTCGTGCAGGGTTTGCACGTGCCCGGACTCTTCGCCCTTGCGCCACAGTTTGCCACGCGAGCGTGACCAGTAGATGGCGCGCTGCTCAGTGGCAGTGAGGCTCAGGGCCTCGCGGTTCATCCAGGCCATCATCAGCACGCGCCCGGTCTTGTAGTCCTGGGCAATGGCCGGCACCAGGCCGTCACTGTCCCACTTGATCTCGTCCAGCCAGTCTTTCATGTTCGGCTCCGGCAATTTGCGACAGTGTATAACCGGATTGGCTATCGACGCACGATCAGATAAACACCCACGGCGACCATGATGCCAGCCGGCCAGTGGCCCAGTTGGTTCAGCGGACCACCGATGGCCAGCATCACCCCGCCGACCAGGTGCGCAGCGCCCAGCAGGCGCAGGAACCAGTCGTCCTTGCGCTTCTTCCAGGGTGGCGCCGGGTCCTTGGCGTGGGGCTGGGACATGCGCTCCAACAGGTCGCGGGTCATGTTGGCCAAGTGCGGCAGTTGTTCCATCTGGCTGTGCAGGTTGCCCAGCACGGTTTTCGGGCTCATCCGCTCGCGCATCCAGCGTTCGAGGAACGGCTGGGCGGTATTCCACAGGTCGAGGTCCGGGTACAGCTGGCGGCCCAGGCCTTCGATGTTGAGCAGGGTTTTCTGCAACAGCACCAACTGTGGCTGCACTTCCATATTGAAGCGCCGCGCGGTCTGGAACAGGCGCATCAAGACCTGGCCGAAGGAAATGTCTTTTAACGGTTTTTCAAAGATCGGCTCGCAGACGGTGCGGATCGCCGCTTCGAATTCGTTGAGCTTGGTCTCAGCCGGCACCCAGCCCGAATCGATGTGCAATTGCGCCACGCGGCGGTAGTCGCGCTTGAAGAAGGCGAACAGGTTGCGGGCCAGGTAGTCCTGGTCTTCCGGCGTCAGGCTGCCGACGATGCCGCAGTCGATCGCGATGTACTGCGGGCTCCACGGGTTGACGGTGCTGACGAAGATATTGCCCGGGTGCATGTCGGCGTGGAAGAAACTGTCGCGGAACACTTGGGTGAAGAAAATCTCCACGCCACGCTCGGCGAGCATCTTCATATCGGTACGCTGGTCGGCCAGCGTCGCGAGGTCGGTGACCTGCACGCCGTAGATGCGCTCCATCACCAGCACTTTGGGGCGGCACCAATCCCAGTACACTTGCGGCACGTACAGCAGCGGCGAGCCTTCGAAGTTGCGCTTGAGTTGGCTGGCATTCGCGGCTTCGCGCAGCAGGTCGAGTTCGTCGTAGATGGTTTTTTCGTAGTCGGCGACCACATCCACCGGGTGCAGCAGGCGCGCATCGGCCGAGAAACGCTCGGCAGCGCGGGCGAGAATAAACAGCCACGCCAGGTCCTGGCCAATGATCGGCTTGAGGCCGGGGCGGATCACCTTCACCACCACTTCTTCGCCGGTCTTGAGCTGCGCCGCGTGCACTTGTGCGACCGAAGCAGAGGCCAGCGGGTCGACGTCGAAGCGGCTGAACACCTCGCTGATCTTCTTGCCCAGCTGTTCTTCGATGAGCTTCATCGATTGCTGGGAATCGAACGGCGGCACGCGGTCCTGCAACAGCATCAGCTCGTCGGCGATGTCTTCGGGCAGCAGGTCGCGGCGGGTCGAGAGGATCTGACCGAACTTGATGAAGATCGGCCCCAGGTCCTGCAACGCCAGGCGCAGGCGCGCGCCACGGCTCAGCTCCAGCTGTTTGCGCGGGAACCAGCGCCACGGCAGTACATAACGTACAGCGAGCAGGAACCACGGCAGAGGCAGGGCGAACAGCAGGTCATCGAGGCGGTAGCGGATTACGACGCGCTGGATACGAAACAAACGGCGGACGGCGAGCAGCTTCATGCGTTATCGCTTGGATCAAGGGAACGGCTCAGGCGCTCGAAGCGGGCCTCGAGGCGTTCCAGGTCGATTTTGGCCTTGTCGAGTTCACGAAAGCGCGCTTGCGCTTCCCGTTCTCCGACCAGGGTGCGCGATTCTTCGCTCAGGTATTCGGCGAGGTTCTGGTTGAGGCTGGCGAACCCCTGCTGGTACCAACGCGAGCGGCTGCGCAGGTGCCCGCTGATCAACTGGGTGGCAACGGGGCCGATCCAGCGCGACAGTTCGTATTCCCAATCCAGCTCCAAGTCCTGCAGCACGGCGGCCAGGTCCATCAGCACCGAGCTGTCACCTTCCAAATGCACTTCAGTGCCGTGGAGGATCGCGGTTTTGTTGCGGCTCAGCGCCAGGTGCAACAGGCTGGACGCCGGCGCACGCAGGGTGCAATCGGCCTCGGCAGCCCATTGGGTCGCGAGCAGCAGGCCTTCATCGCTGGGCAGGATAAACAGCTGCAAGGCGGGGCTGCTGCAGTCGACGGCGATGACCTTGCCGTTCAAGTGCGCAAGCCGCGCCAGGGCGGTGCTGTCCAGGCGCAGCACACGGTTGAGGCCGTGTTCAACGCTGGCGAGAAGGCCTTTGAGCAGCATCAGGGCTTGATGCCGCGGTGCAGGGCCACGATGCCCGAGGTCATGTTGTGGTAGGTCACGCGGTCGAAACCGGCCTCTACCATCATCGACTTCAGAGTTTCCTGATCGGGGTGCATGCGGATCGATTCGGCCAGGTAGCGATAGCTCTCGGCGTCATTGGTGATCAGCTTGCCCATCAACGGCATGAAGGCGAAGGAGTAGGTGTCGTAGACCTTGGACATCAGCGCGTTGGTCGGCTTGGAGAACTCCAGCACCAACAGGCGGCCGCCCGGTTTGAGGACGCGCAGCATCGAGCGGATCGCGTCTTCCTTGTGGGTCACGTTGCGCAGGCCGAAAGCGATGGTCACGCAATCGAAGTGGTTGTCGGGGAACGGCAGCTTTTCCGCATCGGCCTGGACAAATTCGATATTGCCGGCCACGCCCTTGTCGAGCAGGCGGTCACGACCGACCTTGAGCATCGAGCCGTTGATGTCCGCCAATACCACTTGGCCGGTCGGACCCACGAGCTTGGAGAATTTGGCCGCCAGGTCGCCCGTACCGCCGGCGATATCCAATACGCGGTTGCCGGTGCGTACACCCGACAGCTCGATGGTGAAGCGCTTCCACAGGCGGTGCATGCCGCCGGAGAGCACATCGTTCATCAGGTCGTACTTGGCCGCTACGGAGTGAAACACCTCAGCGACTTTTTCCGCTTTCTGGCTTTCCGGGACGTTCTTGAAGCCGAAGTGAGTGGTGGGTTCGGCATCGCTGCCTTTGCGCTGATCAGTCATATCGCTGTCACCAAAAGAGAATGCGGGACATGATAATCCCCAAGGCCTGCTTTGTCTTGGCAAGGCTGAAGGTAAGATGGGCGGTCACCGAGACCTTTTGCCGCATCGAAGGTATCCAAGTCCCTATAAAGAGGAGTCATTGCAATGGCCCGTATAACCGTTGAGCGTGCACATTCCCTGGGTAAAGAAGGCGCACGGGCAAAGGCCGATAAGTTGGCGCTCAAACTCAAGGAGCAATATGGCCTGGAGCCTTCGTGGTCCGGCGATACCTTGAACCTCAAGCGTTCGGGGGTTAAAGGCACGGTATTAGTCGCCGATGATTCGCTGCGCATTGATGTGGAACTGGGGCTGTTGATGTCGGCCATGAGTGGCACCATCAAGTCCGAAATCGAGAAGGCCCTGGATAAGGCGCTGGTTTGATCCGATTGTTCTTAGGGTGCCGATTCTAATTTTCCAGCCTACTTTGTGCCCAAGCCCTCAACTCCTGTGGGCCGTTCCTCCCCCCTATTTTGCGTGAGGTGCACCATGGCCAAAGTTATCCTGAAGAAAAAAATCGACGCCCAGACCACTGCCCTGAGTGACGTTAAATCCTACGCCCGCAAGATCTGGCTGGCAGGACTCGGTGCCTACGCCAAGGTCGGAAGCGAGGGCAGCGAGTACTTTAAAGAGCTGGTTAAGTCGGGCCAACATGTTGAAAGTAAAGGTAAAAAAGTTGCAGTTGAACAACTTGAGGCCGCCAACAGTCAGATTGACCAAGTAAAGAGTAATGTCTCCTCTGTCAAAGGTCTGGTAGAAGTTCAGCTGGATAAAGTTGAAAAAGCTTTTGATACTCGTGTTGCAAGTGCCTTGAATCGAATCGGCATTGCGTCTAAACATGACGTGGAGACACTCTCTGCTAAGCTCGAAGAGCTGACGGCATTGCTCGAACGTGTCGCGCGTAAACACTAAGGAGACATCGGGATGGCTGTTAAAAAGACTACTCAGAAAGAAGGCAGCTCGTGGGTCGGGGAAGTTGAAAAATATTCCCGTAAGATCTGGCTTGCTGGTTTAGGCGTGTACTCGAAGGTTAGCAGTGACGGTGGCAAATACTTCGAGACTTTGGTCAAGGACGGCGAGAAGGCCGAGAAACTGACCAAAACCACGGTTGGTAAAAAAGTTGAAGCCGCCAAGGCAACTGCCGGTTCCGCCAAGTCGAGCATTTCTGACACGTGGGGCAAGTTGGAAGAGACTTTCGACAAACGCCTCAACAGTGCTATTTCGCGACTGGGCGTGCCGAGCAAAGCTGAATTGAAAACGTTGCACAGCAAGGTTGATACCCTGACCAAGCAAATTGAAAAACTCACCGGCGCCAAAGTGGCTCCGGCGAAAACCGCAGCGGCCAAACCGGCTGCCAAGCCTGCCGCTAAAACGGCCGCTGCCAAACCGGCTGCAAAAGCTGCCGCCAAGCCTCTGGTAAAAGCAGCCGCCAAGCCCGCCGCCAAAGCTGCCGCTAAGCCAGCAGCCAAGCCAGCGGCCAAAACCGCAGCCGCTAAGCCGGCCGCCAAGCCTGCTGCTAAACCGGTAGCGGCTAAAGCGGCTGCCAAGCCTGCCGCTAAACCCGCAGCCAAGGCAGCAGCAAAACCTGCCGCCAAGCCTGCGGCCAAAACCGCCGCTGCAAAACCCGCTGCCAAACCGGCCGCTGCGAAACCTGCAGCCAAGCCAGTCGCCGCGAAGCCGGCGGCCAAGCCTGCCGCAGCCAAACCAGCGGCAAAACCTGCCGCCGCGAAGAAGCCTGCCGTAGCGAAAAAACCAGCAGCACCGAAGCCTGCTGTTGCGGCCAAGCCTGCTACTGCGCCAACCGCTTCCACAGCCAACTCGGTGTCCGCACCGGCCCCTGCTGCTGTGACCCCGACTGCAACGCCGGCAACCCCGACGCCATCCAGTCAGTCCTGATCTTTTCAGGGCACAAAAAATGCCCGGCCTGCAAAGGTCGGGCATTTTTTATGTGTGGGGGTCATCAAGGTATTTCAGCGCGAACTTCTCGGTTGCCTGCCGCGCCGGTGGCAGCAAGTGCGGCGCTACCAGCATCATGATCTGGTAGACCACCACCTGCACCTCACCTTCGCGATCAAGGATCCGCTGGTAATCCAGGGAAAACAGCAGGGTCAGGGTGATCTGCTCCACCAGCTGCCCCAACGCCTGGGTGCCGCTGACCAACTGGCCCGCCGCCTTCAACCGCGCGAGCAATGACGCCAGCGTACGTTTGAGTGCCGTCAGCAGGTTGCGAATGCCCTTGGCTAATTTCGGCAGGCGCCCCGCCAGATTCGACAGGTCTTGAAACAGAAACCGGTAATGGGCCATGCGCTCGACGATCAGGTGCAGGAACAGCCAGTAATCCTCGGCTTCCAGTTGGGCATCCGCCGGCGGGTCGAGCAAGGGCGCCAGCTCATTCTGGAACCGCTCGAACAGCCCGAGCACCAGTGGCTCCTTGCCATGGAAGTGATAGTAGAGGTTGCCGGGGCTGATCCCCATTTCATTGGCCACCTCCATGGTCGACACGTTCGGCTCGCCCTTCTGGTTGAACAACTGCAGGGCACATTCAAGGATACGGTCGCGCGTCTTCATCCAGTCTTCTTAATGTGATCGTTGAGCTCAGCGCACCCGCACATAGGTGCCCGGCGCCGCTTCCATCGGTGGGTAATTCTGGTTGCCCAGGGCGGTGAGGGTTTCGCGTTGTACGCCTGAGCGCTGCTGGATCCACTCCAGCCACTGCGGCCACCAACTGCCTTCGACGTGGTTGGCGTCGTAGTACCAGGCACGCGGGTCGCTGCTCAGCTTGGGGTTCTCGACGTAGTTGGCCTTGGGGTTGCCCGGTGGGTTGAGAATGCTCTGGATATGCCCGCTGTTGGACAGCACGAAGCGCCGCTCACCGCCGAGCAATTGGGTGGAGCGATACACCGCGTCCCATGGCGTGATGTGGTCGTTGATCCCGGCCACGCTGAAGCTGTCTACCGTGACCTTTTGCAGGTCGATGGGTGTACCGCACACCTCCAGCCCACCGGGGTGGCTGAGCGGGTTGTGCTTGAAGAAGTCCAGCAGGTCACCATGCAGCGCGGCAGGCAGGCGCGTGTTGTCGTTGTTCCAGTACAGGATGTCGAAGGCCGGCGGTTCCTTGCCCAGCAGGTAGTTGTTGATCCAGTAGTTCCAGATCAGGTCGTTGGGGCGCATCCAGGCGAACACCTTGGCCATGTCGCGGCCGTCGAGCACGCCTTGCTGATAGGAGCGGCGCTTGGCGGCTTCCAGGGTTTGCTCATCGGCGAACAGCGTGGCGGGGCTGTCGATCTGGCTGTCCAGCAGGCTCACCAGGTAGCTGGCGCTGGAGATCCGCCGCAGTTGGCGTTTGGCTTGCAGGTGGCCTTGCAGGGCGGCAATGGTCAGGCCGCCGGCGCAGGCGCCCATCAGGTTGACTTCGCGGGCGCCAGTGATAGCACGGCAGACGTTGAGCGCTTCTTCCAGCGCCGCCACGTAAGTGGAGAGGCCCCATTCGCGATGCCGCACATCCGGGTTGCGCCAGCTGACCATGAACGTCTGCAGGCGGTTTTTCAGGGCGTATTGCACAAAACTGTTGGCCGGGCTCAGGTCGAAAATGTAGTACTTGTTGATTTGCGGCGGCACGATCAGCAAGGGCTTGGCGTACTGTTTTTCGCTCATGGGCTTGTACTGGATCAGCTCCAGCAGCTCATTGCGAAACACCACTGAGCCGGGCGTGGTGGCCACGGTTTTGCCGACTTCAAAGGCCTGCTTGCTGACCTGCCGCGGCAGGCCGTTGTTGTGCAGCAGGTCGTCGAACAGGTTGCTCACGCCACGCACCACGCTGTTGCCGCCGGAGTTGAGCAGCTCCTTGACGGCCAGCGGGTTGAGCAGGGTATTGGAGGGCGAGACCGCATCGTTGAACAGCGAGAAAGCAAAGTTCGCACGGGCGCGGTCATCGGCACTCAGCGTGCTGTCATCGATCCAGTGACGGGTCTGTTTCTGCCAGGCCAAATACGCTTGCAGGCTGCGTCGGTAGAACGGGTTGAGCTTCCATGTCGGGTCAATGAAGCGGCTGTCGTGAGGGTTGGGTTCATGCACCGTCTCCCCCAGCAGGACGCGACCCAGTTGACCGCCCAGCGCCAGGGCGTGACGGGCGGTATGCACCGGGTTTCGCAAACCATGGGCGGCAACGCTGCGCAGGGTCGACAGCAAATCCCGACCCCGCAGGCCGGTGATTGCATTTTGCGCATTGATGAACGCGGCAGGGGTGGGCGCCGGGTTCGTCACGGGTCTTTCTCGCATGAGCCAACACTCCTTCGTCAAGCCATCAACAGGCACGCCAATTCAGAACCATAGTCGGTTCTCGGCAAGTTGCGCGGCAGTGTGGTCCTTACACTGCCGGTCGCGGGTGAATCACCGCGCGCATGCGCTCCTCCTCGAGAAACTTCATGATGATCGGTGCAACGGCTTCGGCCCGGGTAATCAGGAACAGGTGGCCGTCATCGATGATGTGCAACTGTGCATTGGGAATGCGCCAGGCGAGCATGCGCATGTTGATCAGTGGGATCAGCGGGTCGTCGTCTCCCGCCAGCACCAGCGTCGGTTGGCGGATCTTGTGCAGCCAATGGATGCTGGTCCAGCCCAACCCGGCGAACAGCTGCCAGTAGTAGCCCAGTTTGCCTGCCGAGCGCACTTTGCTCGCGTGCTCGGCGGCCAGTTTCGAATCGCGGCGGAACGAACCGCCGTAGATCATCGGCGCAATGCGCACCACGTGGGACGGTTGGATGTAACGGCGTGGGCTGGCCATCAGCCACAGCACTTTGGGCTTGCCCGGCACCATCACCGCACCCGCCGCCGTGGCCGCGAGGATCAGCTTTTTGCAGCGCTCCGGGTAGTCGTAGGCAAATTGCTGCGCCAATGCGCCGCCCCAGGACACGCCCACCGCATTGACCTGGCCATAGTCCAGGTAATCGAGCATGCGTGCGGTGAGTTTGGCCAGGCCGGGAAAACGGTACGGCCGGTTCGGTGTGGATGAACCGCCCACGCCGGGCACGTCGAAGGCGATCACTTCCAGGTCCGGGTCCAGCGCCTGGACGAACGGAAACACCAACTCAAGGTTGGCGCCGATGCCATTGAAGATCAGCAACGGCGTCAAGTGAGGCTTGCCCGGGCGTACCGCCGTGCGGATGGTCTGGCCATCCAGGTCGATGGTACGGAAGATGAACGGTTGCGGCATGCTCAAGCCCTGTGAAGTGTTACAGCCGGAATGCATTTCAATTTAGCGTTCGTGTACGTAGGTGCCTGGGGCGGCTTCCGCTGCGGTGTAGGTTTTGTTACCCAGGCTTGTGGGTGCCTTCTTCATCTTGCCCGCCCGCTCCGCCTGCCACACTTGCCAGTGCAGCCACCACGAATCCGTGTGTTTGGTCGCGTTCTCCTGCCACTCAAGCGGCTTGCCCGCCAGGCTGTCGCTGGTCTGGTAGCGCGCCTTGGGGTTGCCCGGTGGGTTGAGGATGCTCTGGATATGCCCACTGCTGGACAGCACGAACTCGACCTTGCCACCAAACAGCTGTGCCGACTTGTAGCAGGACTGCCACGGCGTGATGTGGTCGTTGGTGCCGGCCAGTGAGTAGATATCGGCGGTGACCTGCTTGAGGTCGATAGGCGTGCCGCACACTTCCAGGGCGTTGGCGCGCACCAGTGGGTTATTTTTGAACAATTCGATCAGGTCGCCGTGGAACGCGGCCGGCAGGCGTGTGGTGTCGTTGTTCCAGAACAGGATGTCGAACACCGGCGGCTCGTTGCCCAGCAGGTAGTTATTGACCCAGTAGTTCCAGATCAGGTCATTGGGGCGCATCCAGGCAAACACCTTGGCCATGTCGCGGCCTTCCAGCACGCCGGCCTGGTAGGAGTGGCGCTTGGCCGCTTCCAGGGTCTGCTCATCGACGAACAGCGCCACCTGGGTGTCCAGGGTGGTGTCCAGCACGCTCACCAGCAGGGTCAGGGCGTTGACCTTCTTCTCCCCCAGCGCGGCGTAGTGGCCCAGCAGGGCAGTGCAGGTGATGCCGCCGGAGCAGGCGCCGAGCATATTCACGTCTTTGCTGCCGGTAATCGCTGTGACCACGTCGACCGCTTCCTTCAGCGCTTCGATATAGGTCGACAGGCCCCACTCGCGCTGGGCCTTGGTCGGGTTGCGCCAGCTGACGATAAACGTCTGTTGGCCATTGCGCAGGCAGAAGCGCGCCAGGCTCTTCTCCGGGCTCAGGTCGAAGACATAGAATTTGTTGATCTGCGGCGGCACCACCAGCAGCGGGCGTTCGTGCACCTGTTCGGTGATCGGCTTGTACTGGATCAGCTCCAGTACGTCATTGCGAAACACCACCGCGCCTTCGGTGGTGCCCAGGGTCTTGCCCACTTCAAAGGCGCCCATGTTGACCTGGCTCGGCATACCGCCGTTGTGCACCATGTCCTTGGCCAGGTGGGACAGGCCATCGAGCAGGCTCTTGCCGCCGGTCTCGAAGAAGCGTTTGACCGCCGCCGGGTTGGCCGCGCTGTTGGTGGGGGCCATGGCTTCGGTCATCAGGTTGATCACGAAGTGGCCGCGGCTGATGTCCTGTTCCGACAGGTTGCTGTCGCCGATCCAGTCGTGCAGTTCCTTGCGCCACGCCAGGTAGGTTTGCAAATACCGTTTGTAGAGCGGGTTCTGGCTCCAGGCCGGGTCGTGGAAGCGGCGGTCGTCGCTTTCGGGGGTCAGTTGGGATTTGCCGAACATCACGTTCTTCAACTCGACGCCAAAATGAGCCACGTGCTTGACGCTGTGCAACGGTTGCTTGATGGCTTGGGTCAGCACCATCTTCGCCGACGCCAATAAATCCTTTTTGCGTAACGCGATGATCGGGTTAAGCCCCAGGGTGTTTTCCGAGGCCTGGCGTTTCAAGTCATCGTTGTTCTTGTTACTCATCTACGACGCTCCATTGTCCGAAAGACGAGTACCGGGTACCGCTGCGTACGAAGTTTCGATACACAACACAAGCCTGGTACTGCGACTCGGGTGACCGTTGATACCGCATCGTCAAATGCAGGGAACTTGCCAGCTCCATTGGTTACCCGAGTTTAATTTTTTTCGCAAGCGGACCAATCTTTGGTCACGCGACAGGGCATTCAAGCAGAAGCGATTAGAAAATGCCCACTAATGAGCAAGAGGCCTGGGCTAGAGCATCAGGCGCACGACCGACTCGTTCGGGTCGCGGGTTTTGCCGGCCGCTTTGAGCTCGGCGAGATAATCAGCCCACAGTGCATCCTGACGCACGGCCAACTGGTAGAGGTAGTCCCAGGTGAACAGTCCGCTGTCATGCCCGTCGTCGAAGGTCAATTTCAGTGCGTACTGGCCGGCCGGTTCGATCTTGGTCAACCGGACGTTGAGCTTGCCGAATTGCAGGATGGGTTTACCGTGGCCCTGGACCTCGGCGGAAGGCGAGTGGGTGCGCAGCAGTTCGGCAGGCAGTTGATACACCTCGTCGGGCCCGTAGGTGAGGCCGAGGGTGTTGGAGGTTTTGTGCAGGTTTACCGCGGTGGGGAATTTGGACATAGGTAGTGATCCTGAAGAAACCGGCTTCAACATGTGGGAGGGGGCTTGCCCCCGATAGCAGTGTGTCAGTCAGCATATATCTGTCTGACAAACCGCTATCGGGGGCAAGCCCCCTCCCACATTGAAGCGAAGCGATTCTGTGTGAGGCTTACAGAATGTAGCGCGACAAGTCTTCGTTCTGCGCCAATTCGCCCAAGTGGCTGTTGACGTAATCCGCGTCGATCTTGATCACTTCGCCATTCTGCGCACCTGCCAGGTCACCGGCGCTGAAGGACACTTCCTCCAGCAAGCGCTCCAGCAAGGTGTGCAGGCGACGCGCACCGATGTTCTCGGTCTTCTCGTTGACCTGCCAGGCGATCTCCGCCAGGCGCTTGATGCCGTCCGGTTGGAACTCGATACCCAGGCCTTCGGTTTTCAGCAGCTCACGGTACTGCTCAGTGAGCGACGCATGCGGCTCGCTGAGGATGCGTTCGAAATCGCCCGGGGTCAGCGCCTTGAGCTCCACGCGAATCGGCAGACGGCCTTGCAGCTCCGGCACCAGGTCGCTTGGCTTGCTCAGGTGGAACGCACCGGAGGCGATGAACAGGATGTGGTCGGTCTTGACCATGCCCAGCTTGGTGTTCACGGTGCAGCCCTCGATCAGCGGCAGCAGGTCGCGCTGTACGCCTTCACGGGACACATCCACGCCGCCCGAGTTACCGCGCTTGGCGACCTTGTCGATCTCGTCGATAAACACGATGCCGTGCTGCTCGACCGCCTCCAGGGCCTTGGCCTTGAGTTCTTCCTCATTTACCAGGCGCCCGGCTTCTTCGTCGCGCACCAGTTTCAGCGCTTCCTTCACCTTGAGCTTGCGGCTTTTCTTCTTGCCCTTGCCCATGTTGGCGAACAGGTTCTGCAACTGGCTGGTCATTTCTTCCATGCCAGGCGGCGCAGAGATGTCGACGCCGGAGACTTCGGCGACTTCGATCTCGATTTCCTTGTCGTCCAGCTGGCCTTCACGCAGACGCTTGCGGAACAGCTGGCGGGTATTGGAATCCGAGGCCGGCGCGGCGTCTTCGTTGAAGCCCATGCGGGCCGGTGGCAGCAGGGCATCGAGGATGCGTTCTTCGGCGGCGTCTTCGGCGCGGTGGCTGACCTTGGTCATTTCCTGTTCGCGCAGCAGCTTCAAGGCGGCGTCGGCGAGGTCACGAATGATCGACTCGACGTCGCGGCCGACGTAGCCCACTTCGGTGAACTTGGTGGCTTCGACCTTGATGAACGGCGCGTTGGCCAGCTTGGCCAGGCGACGGGCGATTTCGGTTTTACCGACGCCGGTCGGGCCGATCATCAGGATGTTCTTCGGCGTTACTTCAACGCGCAGTTCTTCGGGCAGTTGCATCCGGCGCCAGCGGTTACGCAGCGCAATGGCAACGGCGCGCTTGGCATCGTCCTGGCCGATGATATGGCGGTTGAGTTCATGGACGATTTCGCGGGGAGTCATGGACATAGTGTTTGGCGGCCTCAAGCGCGAATAAGCCTACGGCTTACTCGGCGAGGTCCTGCTCCTCAATGGTCTGGTTGTGGTTGGTGAACACGCAGATATCACCGGCGATGCCCAGGGCGGTCTCGACGATTTCGCGGGCCGACAGGTCGGTTTTCTTCAACAGTGCGCTGGCTGCGGCTTGGGCGTAGCCACCGCCGGAACCCATGGCGATCAGGCCATGTTCAGGCTCAACCACATCGCCGTTACCGGTGATGATGAGGGAAGCGTCTTTGTTGGCGACGGCCAGCATGGCTTCCAGGCGGCTGAGGGAGCGGTCGGTGCGCCATTCTTTGGCGAGTTCGACGGCGGCACGCACGAGGTGGCCTTGGTGTTTTTCCAGCTGGCCTTCGAAGCGCTCGAAGAGGGTGAAGGCGTCGGCGGTAGCGCCGGCAAAGCCCGCGAGAACCTGGCCGTGGTACAGGCGACGCACTTTCTTGGCGTTGCCTTTCATCACGGTATTACCCAGGGAAACCTGGCCGTCGCCGCCCATGACGACTTTGCCGTGGCGACGTACTGAAACGATGGTGGTCAAGGGGAGAGTCTCCACGCAGCGGGGCGAAAATGCCCTGATGGAAATTGATATGGGGGTGGTGGGGGGGATTTCAACTGTAGGGGTTTATGGCAGACGAGTGGTGTTTATTGGTCTGACACCCATTCCAGAGCGGTGTAAAACCAAATGTGGGAGGGGGCTTGCCCCCGATGGCAGTGTGTCAGTCACCGAAAATGTTGACTGATCTACTGCTATCGGGGGCAAGCCCCCTCCCACATTTGATCCAGGTTGGCTGAAGGTCAGCGGCTCTGGCGTTGTTGTAACAACAGGTTGCTAAACCCGGCGCCGGCCAATTGTTTCTGCGCCACGGTCAGTTGTTCACGGTTGCTGAACGGCCCCACCAGCACGCGATACCACGTCGCCTCTTTCACCGTGCCGGACTCTACCGTCACCGTCTGGCCCAGCAGAATGATCTGCGCCCGCACGCGATCCGCGTCCGCCTGTTTCGGGAACGAGCCCGCTTGCAGGAAGAACTTGGTCACCGGTGCTGCCTTGGTCTCGGCAACCGGCGGTGCTGGCGGCGGGGTGATCCCGGCCAGCGCGGCCTGGGCCCGCGCGGTGTCGATTTTTGCCGCTTCCGCCGGAGTCACCGGTGTGGTCGGCACTTGCGGCGTCGGCAGGGTTTTCTCCGGTACGGCGTCAGGCGGCACGATCACTTCCGATTCCGGCAGCAGCGTGTAGAAGTCGTACTTCGGCTTCACCGGTGCCGTCGGGCTTGGTGCGGTCTTGTTGGCTTCGGCCATTTTGGTGGCTTTCTGCTGCTCCTGTTTGACGCGTTTGACGTCGTCACCCTGGCCGGGGTCCAGCTTCATCAGAAACACGACAAACGCGCCGACCGTGAGGCCGATCGCCATCCACAACCAGCCCGGGATCGGCTTTTTCGCTGGGGCCTGGTAGCGGCTGGCGCCGCGCTTGGGTGCAGGTTTTTTCTTGGCAGCCAACTTACATACGCTCCAGGGTTTCCAGGCCTAACAATTCCAGGCCTTGCTTGAGGGTCCGTCCAGCCAGTGCGGCGAGGCGCAGGCGACTTTGCTTCTGGGCTTCGTCGTCGGCGGTGAGGATCGGGCAGTTCTCGTAGAAGCTGGAGAACAGGCCGGCGACTTCGTACAGGTAGGTGCAGAGGATATGCGGCGTGCCTTTTTCACCCACGCTGTTCAGCACTTCGCCAAATTGCGCGAGCTTGGCGGCCAGTTCCTGTTCGTGCGGTGCTTGCAGGTCGATCTGGCCTTCGACTTCACTGAAGTCCTTGCCCAGCTTGCGGAACACGCCGGCCACGCGGGTGTAGGCGTACAGCAGGTACGGCGCGGTGTTGCCTTCGAAGTTGAGCATCAGGTCGAAGTTGAAGCTGTAGTCGCTGGTGCGGTGCTTGGACAGGTCGGCGTATTTCACCGCACCAATGCCCACCACGCGGGCGATGTTGCGCAGGTCAGCCTCGGCCAGCTCAGGGTTCTTCTCCTTCACCAGGGTGTAGGCCCGTTCCTGGGCTTCGGTCAGCAGGTCGATCAGCTTCACGGTGCCGCCGTCACGGGTCTTGAACGGGCGGCCATCGGCGCCGTTCATGGTGCCGAAGCCCATGTGTTCCATGTCCATCGGGTGGGTCACGAAACCGGCCTTGCGCGCCACGGCGAACACTTGCTGGAAATGCAGGGCCTGGCGCTGGTCGACGAAGTAAAGGGCGCGGTCAGCCTTGAGCGTGCCACTGCGGTAACGCACGGCGGCCAGGTCGGTGGTGGCGTAGAGGTAGCCGCCATCGGCCTTGACGATGATCACCGGCAGCGGCTCGCCGTCGGCGTTCTTGAATTCGTCGAGGAACACGCACTGGGCGCCGTTGCTCTCGACCAACATGCCCGCTGCCTTCAAGTCATTGACCACGTTGATCAGGTCGTCGTTGTAGGCGCTCTCGCCCATCACATCGGCCATGGTCAGCTTGACGTTGAGCAGTTCGTAGATCTTCTGGCAGTGGGACAGCGAAATGTCTTTGAACTTGGTCCACAGTGCCAGGCATTCGGCATCACCGGCTTGCAGCTTGACGACCAGGCCGCGGGCGCGGTCGGCGAACGCTTCCGACTCGTCAAAACGTTTCTTGGCGGCGCGGTAGAAGTTTTCCAGGTCCGACAGTTCGTCGCTGGTGATCGGGTTTTCCTGCAGGTAGGCCATCAGCATGCCGAACTGCGTGCCCCAGTCGCCCACGTGGTTCTGGCGGACGACCTCATCACCGAGGAACTCCAATACCCGGGCCACGCCGTCGCCGATGATGGTCGAACGCAAGTGGCCAACGTGCATCTCTTTGGCCAGGTTAGGCGCCGACAAGTCGACCACGGTGCGCTGGGCCGGACCGGCCTTGCGCACGCCCACGCGGGCATCGGCCAGGGCCGCGTCGAGACGGCCGGCCAACGCCTGGGTGTTCTGGAAGAAGTTGATGAAACCTGGGCCGGCGATTTCGGCCTTGGTCACACGCTCGTCGACAGGCAGCGCAGCGATGATTTTTTCCGCCAGGTCGCGCGGTTTCATGCCAGCAGGCTTGGACAGCATCATCGCGATGTTGCTGGCGAAGTCGCCGTGGGTCTTGTCGCGGGTGTTTTCCACCTGGATCGCCGGCGTCAGGCCTTCAGGCAACACACCTTCGTTGACGAGTTGGGTGAGGGCTTGTTGGATCAGCTGGCGAATGGTGTCTTTCATGGTGTTCTCTTTCGACCGCAAGCGGCGGCGCGCGATGCGCAGGTGGAAAAACTGGGCATTATCCGTGGCGAGGGCGGGCTTGCCAACCTTCGTCGGACCTTCACAGACGATTAACCTGTGGCGAGGGAGCTTGCTCCCGCTGGAGTGCGGAGCACTCCCAAAATCGTTGGGGCCGCTTCGCACCCCAGCGGGAGCAAGCTCCCTCGCCACAAGGGCAATTCAATAAAGGTCTACCGGGTCAACGTCCAGCGACCATCTCACCTGTCGGCCGCTGGGCATTTGCTCCAGGGCAAGCAACCAGCTACTTAATAGCCGATGCAGGGGCGCGCGCGAGGTTGCCTGCAAGAGTAGCTGAGCCCGATAGCGCCCGGCGCGGCGCTCCATGGGCGCGGGCACCGGGCCGAGCAGTTCGATGCCGCTCAGACCCAGTTCGGCGAGCAACCGTTCGGCGGCGCTGCACGCTTCATCCAGAAAGCTCTCTGCTTGCCCCGGTTTGTGGGCCTCGGCGCGCAGCAAGGCCAGGTGGGAAAACGGCGGCAGGCCGGCGGCGCGGCGTTCGCTGAGCGCCTGTTCGGCGAAGGCAAAGTAGCCTTGTTCCGTCAGTTGGATCAGCAGTGGGTGGTCGGCCAGGTGCGTCTGGATAATCACCCGGCCTGGCTCTTCGGCGCGGCCCGCGCGGCCGGCGACCTGGACGATCAACTGTGCCATGCGTTCGCTGGCGCGAAAATCCCCGGAGAACAGCCCGCCATCGGCATCCAGGATCGATACCAGCGTCACTCGTGGAAAGTGGTGCCCTTTGGCAAGCATTTGCGTGCCGATCAGGATGCACGGCTGGCCTTTCTGGATGGTGGCGAACAATTGGTTCATCGCGTCCTTGCGCGACGTGCTGTCGCGGTCGACGCGCAGTACCGGGTAGTCTGGGAACAGAATGCCCAGGCGTTCTTCGGCCCGTTCGGTCCCTGCGCCTACCGGTCGCAGGTCAACCTTGCCGCACTGCGGGCAGTGACGCGGCACCCGTTCCACATGGCCGCAATGGTGGCAGCGCAACTCGCCATGGCGCTGGTGCACGGTCATGCGCGCATCGCAGCGCTCGCATTCGGACATCCAGCCACAGTCATGACACAGTAAGGTCGGCGCAAAGCCTCGGCGATTGAGAAACACCAACACCTGCTGGCCGGCGGCGAGGGTCTGGCCGATGGCTTGTTGCATCGGACCGGAAATACCGCTGTCCAGCGGGCGGCTTTTGACGTCCAGGCGCAGGAAACGTGGCTGCTTGGCGCCGCCCGCCCGCTCGTTCAGGCGCAGGAGGCCGTAACGGCCGGTGTAGGCGTTGTGCAGGCTTTCCAGGGACGGCGTGGCCGAACCCAGCACAATCGGGATGTCTTCCTGGCGTGCGCGCACCAGTGCGAGGTCGCGGGCGTGGTAGCGCAGGCCTTCCTGCTGCTTGTAGGAGCCGTCATGCTCCTCGTCGATGATGATCAGCCCGGGGTTTTTCATCGGCGTAAACAGGGCCGAGCGGGTGCCGATAATAATGTCGGCGTCGCCATCTCGCGCGGCCAGCCAGGACTCCAGGCGTTCACGGTCGTTGACCGCCGAGTGCACCAGCGCGATGCGTGCGTTGAAGCGCTGTTCGAAGCGCGCCAGGGTCTGCGGGCCCAGGTTGATCTCGGGGATCAGCACCAGCGCCTGTTTGCCGGCCTGCAGGGTTTCGCGGATCAACTGCAGATAGACTTCGGTCTTGCCGCTGCCGGTGACGCCGGCCAGCAGGAAGGCGTGGAAACTGTCGAAGCCGGCGCGAATCGCCTCATAGGCGGCGCGTTGCTCGGGGTTCAGCGGCAGTTCCGGTTGCGCCAGCCAGTGTTCATGACGGGCATCGGGGGCGTGCTTGCGGATTTCCACCTGCACCATGCCTTTGGCCAACAGCAGGTCGAGGCTGTCTTTGCTCAGCATCAGCTTGCTTAATAGCTGGTGAGCCACGCCATGGGGGTGCTGCGCCAATGTGGCCAAGGCTTCACGCTGGCGCGGCGCGCGGGCGATGCGCGGGTCGTCGAGTCGCGCCCCGGGGACCATCGACCAGAAGCGTTCCTGGCGCGCTTCGGCCAGTTCGCCCTGGCGCAGCAGCACCGGCAGCGCCCAGCTCAAGGTGTCGCCCAGGCTGTGCTGGTAATACTGGGCGGTCCACAGGCACAGCTTGAACAGCGCGGGTGGCAGCGGTGGGGTGGCGTCGAGGATCGCCAAGGCCGGCTTGAGTTTCTCGGCCGGCACTTCGCTGTGATCGGCGATTTCTACCAGGATGCCGATCATCTCGCGGCGCCCGAACGGTACGCGCACGCGCATGCCCGGCTGCAACTGCGCCCGCAGCACGCCGGCCGGGGCCCGGTAATCGAACAGGCGGCGCAGGGGCGAGGGCAGGGCTAGGCGCAATATGGCGTCGGGCACGCGAGGGGTCTCATATAAAGGCAGGCGGTGGTGCAGGGGCGCGAGCCTAGCAGACGAGGGGTGGCTTGGGTATGCCGCGCTTTTCTGATGAAAGGTGCTTTTATCTTTACAAGCAAATAGTGTCGCCGCTTGCGCGATTGAAAAGGTCTGGTAGAATCCGCGGCCTAATTACGTGCGGTATTCGACAATAGTGTCGAGTGGCGGCACGCTAGCCCGAGGAAGTGCCATGAAAGCCGATATCCATCCAGCGTACGAAACCATCGAAGTCACCTGCAGCTGCGGCAACAAGTTCGAAACCCGTTCGAACCTGTGCAAGCCACTGGGTACTGACGTATGCAACGAGTGCCACCCGTTCTACACCGGTAAGCAGAAAACTCTGGACACCGGCGGCCGTGTACAGCGCTTCGCAGATCGCTTTGGTGCTTTCGGCAAGAAGCCTGCTGCTACTCCAGCAGAGTAAGGCTCAAAAGCCTTATGGGCTTTTGCCAGCTGTTGAAAAAGGCGTCCCTCGCGGGCGCCTTTTTTATGCCTGGGATTTGGCTTTCAGTCGCCCAGGCCGAGGTGTTTTGCCCTGCTCCGGCCGCCCTGGCCCAGGTGGAGGTGCAGCGCGTGGTGGATGGCGACACGGTGCGCCTCAAGGATGGTCGCAGCGTGCGGATGATTGGCCTCAATGCACCGGAAACCGGCAAGCGTGGCCGCTCCGATGAGCCCTATGCCGTCGCTGGCCGCCAGCATTTGCAGGCCTTGGTGGATGCCAGCAACCGCCGCGTCGGGCTGGTGCCAGGCCGCGAGAGCAAGGACCGTTACGGCCGAACGTTGGCTCACCTCTACAGCGCTGATGGTGAGAACCTGGAAGCACAACTGCTGGCCCAGGGGCTGGGGTTTCAAGTAGGTGTTGCGCCCAATGTCGATCTCGTCGCTTGCCAGCAGGCTGCCGAAAACGCTGCCCGCAAGGCGCGGCTGGGTCTTTGGCGGCAATCACCCGTGCAAAATGTGGCGCAACTCAAGCAATCCGGCTTTGCCTTGGTCAGCGGGCGGGTAAGCAAGATCGAGCGCAATCGCGGCGGAATCTGGATCGAATTGCAGGGGGCACTGGTATTACGCATTGCACCCGACCTCGTCCGCCAATTCGACGCCGCATGGCTCAGTGGCCTGCAAGGTAAGACAATTGAGGCGCGTGGCTGGGTGCAGGACCGTGCTGAGCGTGGCGGCCTGAAAAACGACCAGGCCCGCTGGCTGTTGCCGCTGACCGATCCCAGCATGCTTAAATCGACTGAATAAGAAAAAATTGTAGACATTTTTTTCGTCGATTGTGAACAGTTGAGCCCTTGTATCCCGTGGCCTTAGACCAAAGTACGGCGCTTTGGGGCCTTGACACCTGTGACTGCCCAGTCTTGTAGGGACTTTACGACACGCGTATCCTCGGCGGTCCGTCGACCAACAGTAAAAGCGGAATGCCGATATGTCTGATTTGAAAACTGCCGCTCTCGAATATCATGCCCATCCTCGTCCAGGAAAGCTGAGTGTAGAGCTCACCAAGGCCACTGCTACCGCCCGCGACCTGTCGCTGGCCTACAGCCCTGGTGTTGCCGAGCCCGTACGTGAAATCGCCCGCGACCCTGAACTGGCGTACAAGTACACCGGCAAAGGCAACCTGGTTGCAGTGATTTCCGATGGCACCGCGATTCTCGGCCTGGGTAACCTCGGCCCATTGGCTTCCAAGCCGGTGATGGAAGGTAAGGGTGTGCTGTTCAAGCGCTTTGCCGGCATCGACGTTTTCGACATCGAAGTCGACTCCGAAAGCCCGCAGGCTTTCATCGACACGGTCAAGCGCATTTCCATCACCTTCGGTGGCATCAACCTGGAAGACATCAAGGCACCTGAGTGCTTCGAGATCGAAAAGGCCCTGATCGAACAGTGCGACATTCCGGTATTCCACGATGACCAGCACGGCACCGCGATCGTTACCGCGGCCGGCATGATCAACGCCCTGGAAATCGCCGGCAAGACCCTGGCTGATGCCAAGATCGTCTGCCTGGGCGCCGGCGCTGCAGCCATCTCTTGCATGAAGCTGATTGTCAGCATGGGCGCCAAGCTGGAAAACATCTACATGGTCGACAGCAAGGGCGTGATCCAGTCCGAGCGTACCGACCTGAACCAGTACAAGGCGATGTTTGCCCACCCGTCCTCCAAGCGCACCCTGGCTGACGCCCTGAACGGTGCCGACGTGTTCGTCGGCCTGTCCGGTCCGAACCTGCTGAGCGCCGAAGGCCTGAAGTCCATGGCGGCCAACCCGATCGTGTTCGCCTGCTCGAACCCTGATCCGGAAATCGCCCCGGAACTGGCACACGCTACCCGTAACGACGTGATCATGGCCACCGGCCGTTCGGACTACCCGAACCAGGTCAACAACGTACTGGGCTTCCCGTT
>NZ_JBYVMD010000062.1:0-24832 GCF_058145955.1 Pseudomonas sp. A39 | reverse complement strand
AGGCTGATAAAAATAACAGGAGCCAGCATGGGCCAGACTCGTTTTGCCAGTGGGCGTCAATTGGATCTGATTTGCCTCGGGCGCCTGGGCGTCGACCTCTATGCACAGCAAGTGGGTGCGCGGCTTGAGGACGTATCCAGCTTTGCCAAGTACCTCGGCGGATCCTCCGCCAACATCGCTTTCGGCACCGCGCGGCTGGGGCTCAAGTCGGCGATGTTGAGCCGGGTCGGCGACGACCATATGGGGCGCTTCCTGGTGGAATCCCTGGCGCGTGAAGGCTGCGATGTCAGCGGCATCAAGGTCGACCCGGAGCGCCTCACCGCCCTGGTGTTGCTCGGCCTCAAGGACCGCGAAACCTTCCCTTTGGTGTTCTACCGCGAAAACTGCGCCGACATGGCCTTGCGTGCCGAAGACATCAACGAAGCCTTTATCGCCTCGAGCAAAGCCCTGCTGATCACCGGCACGCATTTTTCCACCGACGGCGTGTACAAGGCCAGCATCCAGGCGCTGGATTACGCGGCCAAGCACAACGTCAAGCGCGTGCTGGATATCGACTACCGCCCGGTGCTGTGGGGTCTGGCAGGCAAGGCCGACGGCGAAACCCGTTTTGTCGCCGATCAGAATGTCAGCCAGCACGTGCAGAAAATCCTGCCGCGCTTCGACTTGATCGTCGGCACCGAAGAAGAATTCCTGATTGCGGGGGGCAGCGAAGACTTGCTCACCGCCTTGCGTAAGGTGCGCGAATTGACCCCGGCGACCCTGGTGGTCAAGCTCGGTCCGCAGGGTTGCACAGTCATCCACGGCGCCATTCCCGCGCGGTTGGAAGACGGCGCCATCTACCCCGGTGTGCGTGTGGAAGTGCTCAATGTGCTGGGCGCCGGCGATGCGTTCATGTCGGGGTTCCTCAGTGGCTGGATCAACGATGCGAGTGATGAACGGTGCAGCCAGTTGGCCAATGCCTGCGGCGGCCTGGTCGTTTCGCGGCACGCCTGTGCGCCGGCGATGCCGACGCCTGCGGAGCTCGAGTACCTGTTCAACAGCCCGGTGCCGATTACGCGCCCGGATCAGGACGTGACGCTGCAGCGCCTGCACCGCGTGACGGTGCCGCGCAAGAACTGGAAGCAACTGTTCGTGTTTGCCTTTGACCACCGCTGGCAGTTGGTGGACCTGGCGCAGAAAGGTGGACAAGACACGACGCGCATCAGCGCCATCAAGCAACTGTTTATCCAGGCCATCGAACGCGTCGAGCAAAAACTCGCTGAGCAAGGCGTGGAAGCCGACGTCGGCCTGCTCGCCGACCAGCGCTTCGGCCAGGACGCCCTCAACGCCGCCAGCGGTCGCGGCTGGTGGATCGCGCGCCCGGTGGAGGTGCAGAACTCGCGGCCGCTGGCGTTCGAACATGGCCGCTCGGTGGGCAGCAACCTGATTGCCTGGCCCCAGGAACAAATCATCAAGTGCCTGGTGCAATTCCACCCGGACGACGAGCCGCTGCTGCGCCTGGAACAGGAAGCGCAACTCAAGGCGGTGTACGAGGCGTCTATCGTCAGCGGCCATGAACTGCTGCTGGAAGTCATCCCGCCCAAGGATCACCCGTCCACTTACCCCGACGTGCTCTATCGCAGCCTCAAGCGCCTGTACAACCTGGGCATCTACCCGGCGTGGTGGAAGATCGAGGCGCAGTCGGCCGAGGACTGGAAGAAGCTCGACGAGCTGATCCAGGAGCGCGACCCGTACTGCCGAGGCGTGGTGCTGCTGGGCCTGAATGCCTCGGCCGAGTTCCTCGCCGATGGCTTCCAGCAAGCCAGCCAGAGTACGACCTGCCGGGGTTTTGCCGTGGGTCGCACGATCTTCCAGGAACCGAGCCGGGCGTGGATGGCGGGGGAGATTGATGACGAGACCCTGGTCCAGCGGGTGCAAGCCACCTTCGAGCAACTGATCAATGCCTGGCGCAGTGCCCGAGGCTAAAACCCGTTCTTAATTTGAAATGCAATCCAATGTGGGAGGGGGCTTTTTGTGGTGAGCGGGCTTTTGTGGTGAGCGGGCTTGCCCCGCGCTGGGCTGCGAAGCAGCCCCACCGGCTCTGCGACTAACCCGTCGCGGGACAATCCCCCCCTCACCACAGCAACCCAGCTTCCACATAAAGCAGATCTCAGTGATACCTGAAAATAATAAAGGTGCAGCCATGCCCGCAATCCGAATTGGCATCAACCCGATCTCCTGGAGCAACGACGACCTGCCGGCCCTGGGCGGTGAAACGCCCCTGAGCACCGCCCTGAGCGAAGGCAAGGAGATCGGCTACGAAGGCTTCGAACTCAACGGTAAATTCCCCAAGGATGCCAAGGGCGTCGGCGACGTGTTGCGCCCCTACGACCTGGCGTTGGTCTCCGGTTGGTACTCCAGCCGCCTGGCCCGTCGCTCGGTGGCCGAGGAAATCGAAGCCATCGCCGGTCATGTCGAGCTGCTCAAACAGAACGGCGCCACGGTGCTGGTGTACGGCGAGGTGGCCGACTCGATCCAGGGCTCGCGCATCCGCCTGATCGAACGCCCACGTTTCCACAGCGAACAGGCCTGGCAGGACTACGCTGACAAACTCACCGAACTGGCGCGTTTTACCCTGTCCCAGGGCGTGCGCCTGGCGTACCACCACCACATGGGCGCTTATGTTGAATCCCCGGAAGACATCGACCAACTGATGAACCGTACCGGCCCGGAAGTCGGCCTGCTGTTCGATTCCGGCCACTGCTACATGGGCGGCGGCGAGCCGATTGACGTGCTGCGCAAGCATATCGGGCGTATCTGCCACGTGCACTTCAAGGACGTGCGCAAACCTGTGGTGCAACTGGCGCGCAACCAGATGTGGAGTTTTCCGGATTGCATCGTCAACGGCACCTTCACCGTGCCCGGCGATGGCGATATCGACTTTGCCGAATTGCTCGATGTGCTGCTCGCCGCCCAATACCAAGGCTGGCTGGTGGTGGAGGCCGAGCAGGACCCGGCTGTGGCGCCGAGCTATATCTATGCGAAAAAAGGCTACGACACCTTACGTGCTCTGTTGAATGAGAGGACCGGAAAATGAGCTTGTTGGTCAAAAGCAGCAAACGCGGAAAAACCATGGTCGCCCTGGAAGAAGGGCGCCTGGAGTACGTGGGCTTTGCCGCCTACCGCCTGAGCCTCGGCGAAACCCTGCCGGTCAGCGCCGGTGATCAGGAGCTGTGCCTGGTGCTGCTAAGCGGCCGGGTGAACATTGAGGGCGAAGGCTTCAACTGGCAGAACCTGGGGGATCGCCAGTCGGTGTTTGAAGACAAATCCCCGTTCGCCGCCTACCTGCCACCGGGCACCGATGCGCAAGTTACCGCCTTGAGCGATGTACAGATTGCCGTCTGCGCCGCTCCCGGCACAGAAGGCTACGAACCACGCCTGATCCGCCCGGAAAACTGCAAGCGCAGCGTGCGCGGTAAAGGCGCCAACACCCGCTACGTGTGCGACATCCTGCCTGACAGCGAGCCGGCGCATTCGCTGCTGGTGGTGGAGGTGCGCACGCCGTCCGGGCACTCGTCGAGCTACCCGCCGCATAAACACGACACCGACGACTTGCCGCACCAGAGTTTCCTTGAAGAGACCTACTACCACCAAGTCAACCCGCCCCAGGGCTTTGTGTTCCAGCGTGTCTACACCGACGACCGCAGCATCGACCAGGCCATGGCGGTGGAAAACAGCGACCTGGTGGTGGTGCCCAAGGGCTATCACCCGGTCAGCGTGCCGTATGGCTACGAGTCCTATTACCTCAACGTAATGGCCGGCCCCAAGCGCGCCTGGCATTTCCATAACGACCCGCAGCACAGCTGGCTGCTGGACCTTTAATCAGCGGTTTGGACGGAGAACAACAACAATGAAATCGCCTTTACGTTTCGCCCTTAACCGCATGGTCGCGCCCCAATTGTCCCTGCCGGATTTCATCCAATTGGCGGTAGCGCTCAAGTGCGATGCCATCGAGATCCGCAACGACCTGGCGGACAGACAAATTGAATTCGGCACCCCGGCCAGCCGCGTGCGCGAACTGTGCGCGGTGCAAGGCATTACGGTGCTGTCGATCAACGCGTTGTACCCCTTTGATGTGTGGAACGACGAACGCCGTGCCCAGGCGATCACGCTGGCGACCTACGCGCGCGAATGCGGCGCCCAGGGCCTGGTGATGTGCCCGTTCAACGAGCCGGGTGATACGCGCAATGAAGCCCAGCGCGCTGCCGGCTTGCGCACCGCCCTGAGCGAGCTGGCGCCGATCCTGCGCGAATACGGGATTCTCGGTTTTATCGAACCCCTGGGTTTTGAAGAGTGCGCGATGCGCCGCAAACGCGTGGCGGTGGACGCGATCCAGTCCATCGGCGGCCTGGATGTGTTCCGCCTGGTGCACGACACCTTTCACCATCACCTGGCCAGCGAACATGAGTTCTTTCCGGAACTCACCGGCCTGGTGCATATCTCCGGCGTGGAAGATGCCGAGGCACCGCTGAATTCGATTCGCGACGGCCACCGCGTGCTGGTGGGCGAGGGCGACATCCTCGGCAACGCGGCGCAGATCGACACCTTGCTCAGCAGCGGCTACAGCGGCTACCTGTCGTTCGAGCCGTTTTCCGAGAGCGTGCATGGCCTGGCCGACATCCAGCAAGCCTTGGGTGCAAGCATCGCCCATTTGCAAAATTCTCGAACCTGACACCGATCAACCTGTGGGAGCTGGCTTGCCTGCGATAGCGATTTATCACATACAGATTCATTGCCTGACACACCGCTATCGCAGGCAAGCCAGCTCCCACATTGGATCGGTGTTGACCAATCGAATTGCATTCACACAAGGTGCAAGTGATGACCACGACAAGATTGACCATGGCCCAGGCCCTGGTGAAGTTCCTGGATAACCAATACATCGAAGTCGATGGCGTGCAGAGCAAATTTGTCGCCGGGGTGTTCACGATTTTCGGCCACGGCAATGTGCTGGGCCTGGGCCAGGCCCTGGAGCAGGACAGCGGTGACCTTGTCGTGCATCAGGGTCGCAACGAGCAAGGCATGGCCCACGCGGCCATCGGTTTCGCCAAGCAGCACCTGCGCCGCAAGATCTACGCGTGCACCGCCTCGGTCGGGCCCGGTGCGGCCAATATGCTCACCGCCGCCGCGACCGCCACGGCCAACCGTATTCCGTTGCTGCTGTTGCCGGGCGACGTCTACGCCAGCCGTCAGCCCGACCCGGTGCTGCAACAGATCGAACAGTTCCACGACCTGAGCATCAGCACCAACGATGCCTTTCGCTCGGTGAGCAAATACTGGGACCGCATCAACCGCCCCGAGCAGTTGATGACCGCTGCGATCCACGCCATGCGCGTGCTCACCGACCCGGCCGAAACCGGCGCCGTGACCCTGGCATTGCCCCAGGATGTGCAGGCCGAGGCCTGGGACTATCCCGATTACTTCCTGCAGAAACGCGTGCACCGTATTGAGCGTCGCCCGGCCACTGCCGCGATGATCGGTGACGCGCTGGCGGCGTTCCGAGGCAAACGCAAACCGCTGATCATCTGCGGTGGCGGCGTGAAGTACTCCGGCGCCAATGCCGCGCTGCAAGCGTTTGCCGAGCGTTTTGAGATTCCCTTTGCCGAGACCCAGGCGGGCAAGAGTGCTGTCGTCTCCAGTCACCCGTTGAACGTGGGCGGGATCGGTGAAACCGGCTGCCTGGCGGCGAACCTGCTGGCGCCCGAGGCCGACCTGATCATTGGGATCGGCACGCGCTACACCGATTTCACCACCTCGTCCAAATCACTGTTCAAGCACGCCGAGGTGACGTTTCTCAACCTCAATATCAGCCCGTGCGACGCCCTGAAGCTCGACGGCGTGCAGGTACTGGCCGACGCGCAGGTCGCGCTTGAAGCGCTCGCCGATGCCCTGGGCGACTACCGTTCCGGCTGGGGCGAGCAGGTGCGCGACGCCAAGGCGCAGCTGGATGCCGAAGTGGACCGCGTGCATCAGGTGGAATACGCCGGCGACGGCTTCGTGCCGGAGGTCGACGACCACCTGGACCGTGCGGTGCTGCGGGAATTCATCGAGCTGACCGGCTCGTGCCTGACCCAAAGCCGCGTGCTGGGCGTGCTCAACCAGAGCCTGGCGGATGACGCCATCATCGTCGCCGCCGCCGGCAGCCTGCCCGGCGACCTGCAGCGCGCGTGGCGCAGCAAGGGCGTCAACACCTACCACGTCGAATACGGCTATTCGTGCATGGGCTACGAGATCAACGCCGCCCTGGGCGTGAAACTCGCCGAACCAACCAAGGAGGTCTACGCCCTGGTCGGCGATGGCTCCTACATGATGCTGCACTCGGAGCTGGCCACCTCGATCCAAGAGCGGCGCAAGATCAACGTGGTGCTGCTCGACAACATGGCTTTCGGCTGTATCAACAACCTGCAGATCGGCAATGGCATGGACAGCTTCGGCACCGAATTCCGCTTCCGCAACCCTGAGAGCGGCAAGCTCGATGGTGGCCTGGTCCCGGTGGATTTCGCCATGAGCGCGGCGGCTTATGGCTGCAAGACCTACAAGGTCAGCACCGTGGAACAACTGGAATCGGCGCTGGCGGACGCGCGTACGCAAACGGTGTCGACGCTGATTGATATCAAGGTGCTGCCCAAGACCATGATCCACGGCTACCTCTCGTGGTGGCGCGTGGGCGTGGCGCAGGTGTCCACCAGCGAACGCACGAATGCCGCCGCAAAAAAACTCAATGAACACCTGGCGAAGGCCCGGCAGTACTAATAACAAGAGGAGTGTTTGTATGTCTTTGAAGCTTGGAGTGATCGGTACAGGCGCCATCGGCCGGGACCATATTCGTCGTTGCAGCCAGACTTTGCTCAACAGCCAGGTGGTGGCGGTGACCGACATCAACCTTGAGCAGGCCGCCAAGGTGGTTGCGGACCTCAATCTGGACGCCGAGGTGTACCCCGACGGCCATGCCTTGATCAATTCGCCGCAGGTCGAGGCGGTGCTCGTCACCTCCTGGGGCCCGAGCCACGAAGAGTTCGTGCTCGCCGCCATCGCCGCCGGCAAACCGGTGTTCTGCGAAAAACCCCTGGCGGTCACCGCCGAGGGGTGTCGCCGGATCGTCGACGCCGAGGTGGCCTACGGCAAGCGCCTGGTGCAGGTCGGCTTCATGCGCCCGTACGACGAAGGCTATCGCGCCCTCAAAGCGGTGATCGACAGTGGCCAGATCGGCGAGCCGTTGATGCTGCACTGCGCGCACCGCAACCCCACGGTGGGCGAGAACTACAAGACCGACATGGCGATCACCGACACCCTGATCCACGAACTGGATGTATTGCGTTGGTTGCTCAACGATGACTACGTGTCGGTGCAAGTGGTGTTCCCGCGCAAATCCAGCAAGGCCCTGGCGCACTTGCGTGACCCGCAGATCGTGCTGCTGGAAACCGCCAAGGGCACGCGCATCGATGTGGAAGTGTTTGTCAACTGCCAGTACGGCTACGACATCCAGTGCGAAGTAGTGGGGGAGACCGGTATCGCCAAACTGCCGGAGCCATCCCAGGTGCAACTGCGCAGCGGGGCGAAGCTGTCCAATGCGATTCTGATGGACTGGAAGGACCGGTTTATCGGTGCATACGACGTGGAGTTGCAGGCGTTCATCGACAGCGTGCGCGCCGGGCAGGTCGGCGGGCCGTCGGCGTGGGACGGGTTCGCGGCGGCGGTGGCGGCGGATGCGTGTATCGAAGCGCAGGGCAGTGAGCAGATTGTGAAGATGAGCTTGCCGGATCGCCCACGTTTCTACGGCTAACCACAGTTCCACAGGTGGTATCCACTCAATGTGGGAGGGGGCAAGCCCCTCCCACATTTGAATCGGGTTTCCACTTCAAGCAAGGAGTGAATGTATGAGAATCGGTCTAGTCGGCTACGGCCACGGAGGGCGCTTCTTTCATGCGCCGCTGATTGCCACACTGCCAGGCGCCACCTTTGTCGGGGTGGTGACGCGTTCCGCAGAGCGCCGCCAGCAATTGGCAACCGACCACCCCGGCCTCAAGGCCTTTGACTCCATCGGCCAGATCGTCGAAGCCGGGGTCGATGCGCTGGTGATCTCCACCACGCTTAAAGGGCGTCCCGCATTAGTGCTGGAAGCCATCGAACACGGCGTTGCGGTGGTCAGCGACAAACCTTTCGCCGCCAACGCCGAACAGGCCCAAGCCCTGATCACTGCGGCTGAACGCCAGGGCTCTTTGCTCAGTGTCTACCAGAACCGGCGCTGGGACTCGGACTACTTGACCCTGCGCAAACTCATCGACGCCGGCGCTCTGGGCACCATCACCCGTTTCGAATCCCGCGTGGAACGCTACAGCCCGCAAGCCGTGGGCAACGCCAGCGGTGGCGGCTGGCTGCGCGACCTGGGCAGCCATTTGGTCGATCAGGCCCTGCAACTGTTCGGGCCGGTAGATCGGGTGTTCGCCCAACTGCACTACACCGCCGAACACCCCACCGTGGATCATGGCTTCTTTGTCTCCCTGACCCATGCCAACGGGGTGATCTCTCACCTGTGGGGCAATGCCTTGCAAAACAGCCAGGCCCCGCGTTTCAGGGTCAGCGGCACCGCCGGCTGCTACACCGTCGACGGTTTGGACGGCCAGGAAGACGCCTTGATGGCCGGCAAGTCGCCGAAGACCGAAGGCGAGCATTGGGGCGCTGAAGAACACCGACGTTGGGGCTGGTTCGAACAAGGCCCGGAACGCGAGCGAGTGCCGTCGGAGAAGGGCTGCTGGACGCAGTTCTATCGGCAGTTGCAAGTGGCCGTGCAAGGGCAGGGGCCGTTGCCGGTGGACGCCTATGATGCGCTGGAAACCACCCGTATATTGGACGCCGCACGCCTGAGCGCCGAGCGCCAGCAGGTGGTTTCAACAAAAATAGAATAAAATTCTAAAACAGGTTGATATGGAAATTATTTTCCAATAAAGTCTTTTCCAGGTTGCATAAAGTACGTTCGGACTCGATTCGCACGACTCAACAAAAACAAGATCAAAAACAACCAGGTACCGTCAGATGAAAATCTTCAACGCTGTACTGCGAGTTTTACGCCCTGCCCACACGCCACGCGGCCTGCCCCGCGCCCGGCCGTTCTACTTCTCCTTCCTTAATGTGCTGTGCGTCGAAAACAAAGGCGCGCTGGTGTGCTGCATTCCAGGCGCACCGGTCGTCCGGCTGCCTGCCGAGCTCTGAAAAACGCAACGTCCAAAAAACCAACAAGAAAGTGGAGACAGACCGTTCATGAAGACCCCGATCCGTTTTACCGCGCTGGCCTTGTCCATGCTGCTGGCCAGTGGTTTTGCCTCGGCTGCCGACTTGAAGATAGGCGTGAGCATGTCCGCCTTCGATGACACCTTCCTGACTTACCTGCGCGAAGACATGGACAAGCAAGCCAAGTCCTATCCCAAGGGCGATGGCGTGCAGCTGCAGTTCGAGGACGCGCGTGCCGATGTGGTCAAGCAACTGAGCCAGGTCGAGAACTTTATCAGTCAGAAAGTCGACGCGATCATCGTCAACCCGGTGGATACCGCCTCGACCAAGAACATCATCAATGCGGCGACCAAGGCGGGCATCCCGCTGGTCTTCGTCAACCGCCGTCCCGACCAGAAAGACTTGCCCAAGGATGTGGTCGCGGTGACCTCCGATGACATCGAGGCGGGTCGCCTGCAAATGCAATACATCGCTGAGAAACTCGGCGGCAAGGGCAAGATTGTGATCCTGCTGGGTGACCTGGCGAACAACTCCACCACCAACCGCACCAAGGGCGTGAAGGAGGTGCTGGCCAAATACCCGGACATCAAGATCGAACAGGAACAGACCGGCATCTGGCTGCGTGACAAGGGCATGACCCTGGTCAACGACTGGCTGACCCAAGGTCGCGAATTCAACGCCGTGTTGGCCAACAACGATGAGATGGCCATCGGTGCGTCCATGGCCCTGAAGTCGGCGGGTACCAAGCCGGGCAGCGTGCTGATCGCAGGTGTCGACGGCACCCCGGACGGTCTGAACGCGATCACCAAGGGTGACATGGCCGCGTCGGCGTTCCAGGACGCCAAGGGTCAGGCGGTGGGATCGGTGGAAGCGGCGCGCAAAATGGCCAAGAAGGAGCCGGTCGAGCAGAACGTGATTATTCCGTTCCAACTGATCACTCCGGAAAACGTCGCCCAGTTCAAGTAGCCCTGACATAACAACAATAAACCGGCAGGGCGGTCGTGCCCGCCCTGCCGATGGAGTACCTCCCTATGCTCGCTCAAGCCGCTGTCTCGCAGCCCCCCGGCCTCCAGCCGTTGCCGCTGGACGAACCCTACCTGCTGGAAATCGTCAACATCAGAAAAGGCTTTCCCGGCGTCGTGGCCCTGGCCGACGTGCAATTGCGCGTACGCCCTGGCACGGTGCTGGCGCTGATGGGCGAGAACGGTGCGGGCAAATCCACGCTGATGAAAATCATCGCCGGCATCTACCAGCCCGACGCCGGGGAAATTCGCCTGCGCGGCAAGCCGATCGTATTTGAAACGCCCCTGGCGGCCCAGAAGGCCGGGATCGCGATGATCCACCAGGAACTCAACCTGATGCCGCACATGAGCATCGCCGAGAACATCTGGATCGGCCGCGAGCAGCTCAACAGCCTGCACATGGTCAACCACCGCGAAATGCACCGCTGCACGGCAGAATTGCTGGCACGCCTGCGCATCAACCTGGACCCCGAGGAACACGTGGGCAACCTGAGCATCGCCGAGCGGCAGATGGTCGAGATTGCCAAGGCCGTGTCCTACGACTCCGACATCCTGATCATGGATGAACCGACGTCGGCCATTACCGAGAAGGAAGTGGCCCACCTGTTTTCGATCATTGCCGACCTCAAGGCCCAGGGCAAAGGCATCGTCTACATCACGCATAAAATGAACGAAGTGTTTGCCATCGCCGATGAAGTGGCGGTGTTTCGTGACGGCCACTATATCGGCTTGCAACGCGCCGACAGCATGAACAGCGACAGCCTGATCTCGATGATGGTCGGCCGTGAACTGAGCCAGTTGTTCCCGGTGCGCGAGACGCCGATCGGCGACCTGCTGCTGTCGGTCCGCGACCTGCGCCTGGACGGTGTGTTCAAGGACGTCTCCTTTGACCTGCATGCCGGCGAGATCCTCGGCATCGCCGGGTTGATGGGCTCAGGCCGCACCAACGTGGCGGAAACCATTTTCGGCATCACCCCAAGCGACGGCGGGAAGATTGAACTGGACGGGAAGGCGGTGCGTATCAGCGACCCGCACATGGCCATCGAGAAGGGCTTTGCGCTGCTGACCGAGGACCGCAAGCTCAGCGGCCTGTTCCCGTGCCTCTCGGTGCTGGAAAACATGGAGATGGCCGTGCTGCCGCACTACTCGGGTAACGGCTTTATCCAGCAGAAAGCCCTGCGTGCGCTGTGCGAAGACATGTGCAAGAAGCTGCGGGTGAAAACCCCGTCCCTTGAACAGTGCATCGACACCTTGTCCGGCGGTAACCAGCAGAAGGCGTTGCTGGCGCGCTGGCTGATGACCAACCCGCGCCTGCTGATCCTCGATGAACCCACGCGGGGCATCGACGTGGGCGCCAAGGCCGAGATCTATCGTTTGATCTCGTTCCTGGCCAGCGAAGGCATGGCGGTGATCATGATTTCCTCCGAGCTGCCCGAAGTGCTGGGCATGAGCGACCGGGTCATGGTGATGCACGAAGGCGAATTGATGGGCACCTTGGATCGCAGCGAAGCGACCCAGGAAAAAGTCATGCAGTTGGCCTCCGGGATGACGGCAGTCCACTGACGTACAGAATAAAAAAGGTGATTGGCTATGAACGCAATAACGGATAACAAACCGGCGACGGTGCCAACCAAGAGTCGTCGACGCATGCCCACCGAGCTGAGCATCTTCCTGGTGCTGATCGGTATCGGCCTGGTGTTTGAATTGTTCGGCTGGATCGTGCGTGACCAGAGCTTCCTGATGAACTCCCAGCGCCTGGTGCTGATGATCCTGCAGGTGTCGATCATTGGGCTGCTGGCCATCGGCGTGACCCAGGTGATCATCACCACCGGTATCGACCTGTCCTCCGGCTCGGTGCTGGCATTGTCGGCGATGATCGCCGCCAGTTTGGCGCAGACGTCCGATTTTTCCCGGGCGGTATTCCCGAGCCTGACCGACTTGCCGGTGTGGATCCCGGTGGCCATGGGGCTGGGTGTGGGGCTGTTGGCGGGTGCGATCAATGGCAGCATCATCGCCGTTACCGGTATCCCACCGTTTATCGCCACCTTGGGCATGATGGTCTCGGCGCGCGGCCTGGCGCGTTATTACACCGAAGGCCAGCCGGTGAGTATGCTGTCGGACTCGTACACGGCCATCGGCCATGGCGCGATGCCGGTGATCATCTTCCTGGTGGTGGCGGTGATCTTCCACATCGCCTTGCGCTACACCAAGTACGGCAAGTACACCTACGCCATCGGCGGCAACATGCAGGCGGCGCGGACTTCGGGGATCAACGTCAAGCGTCATCTGATCATCGTCTACAGCATCGCCGGCTTGCTCGCAGGTTTGGCGGGGGTCGTGGCGTCGGCTCGCGCTGCGACGGGTCAGGCCGGCATGGGCATGTCCTATGAGCTGGATGCGATTGCCGCGGCGGTGATCGGCGGCACCAGCCTGGCGGGCGGGGTAGGGCGCATTACCGGTACTGTGATCGGCGCGCTGATCCTCGGGGTGATGGCCAGCGGGTTTACCTTTGTCGGGGTGGACGCTTATATCCAGGACATCATCAAGGGCCTGATCATTGTGGTCGCAGTGGTGATTGACCAGTATCGCAACAAGCGCAAGCTCAAACGCTGAGATCGTCTTACGGCCAACACACATCAAATGTGGGCGCTGGCTTGCCTGCGATTGCATCCACTCGGTAGCCCTGACCGACCGAGTCGCCTGCATCGCGGGCAAGCCCGACGCCCACACTTGATCTTTATCAGGCCGTTCTAACCGTTTGTCTTCTATATAGCTCCACAACACTGAATTTCTTGCTATAAACGCACTCCGATAACCATTCGCCAAGCCCGTCCTGGTGCCTTTTGGGGTTATCTCGGAAAAATTGCCTGTCATTTCAGTTGCTGCGCCCTCAAGTCGGCCTTAGACTGCCGCCCCTCGTAAATTGAGTGCCGGGTGGCGCTTGAAATGGACGGCGCCTTTCCGAGACCTGCAGAGGTCGACCGGAACGCTCCCTTATTCGCCTTAATGCACGTATTTTTTATAGAGAAATCAATGACAAAGGAAAAGTTGCTGGCCATGCCGGCGGATGACTACATGAATGCCGAACAGCACGCTTTTTTCGAGAAGTTGCTGCAAGACATGAAAGTGGAACACCACGAGCGCATCGAACAGAACCGCATCGCCATTGAAAGCCTGGACACCCCGGCTGACCCGGCTGACGCCGCTTCCGTGGAAGAAGAGCGCACTTGGCTGGTCAATGCCATCGACCGCGACCAGCGCATGCTGCCGCAACTTGAGCGTGCACTGGAACGCATCAAGGAAGATTCTTTTGGCTGGTGCGATGACAGCGGCGAGCCTATTGGCCTCAAGCGCCTGCTGATCAGCCCAACCACCAAATACTGCATCGAAGCGCAAGAGCGCCACGAGCAGATCGACAAGCATCAGCGCCAAGCCTGATGCGGTGAAGCTGGGGGATCGCCACGCCGTTCCCCCAGGGAAAGACCCCGTTACACCCCCTCTATTGATCTGCTGCAAGCTACCCCACTAAAGGCCCATGGATAATGGCCCGATAGTGGCGTTTAATGCAGTGACAATAACGACAAGCAGTGGGGTGGCGAAGATGGCTGGAGACGGATCTCTGATGGGCGCAGCAGTGCCACCGCAACCGGTGGTGCGCGGGTTGCCCGGCTGGTTCACGCAGCTGATGCAGAGCGCCGCCCTGGTGTTGCTACTGCTGGGCCTGGCGTTTGCCAGCCTGCCGCTGTACCTCTGCCTGCCACTGGCCTTGCTGGTGATCTGGCTGCCTCAGCTGAAACGCCGCACGCCGGTTATAGCGTGTGCCGAGGCCGTCGATGCCATTGGCGAGCTGACTCGCGACCTGTCCCACACCACCAGCCATAACGCATTGTCCGCTGCCGGCGTGGCCTATTCGGTCAAGCAACTGGCCGCCCGGTTGCAGTCGCAGTTGAGCGCCGCCAAGCAGATTGTCAGCAGTGCCGAAGTGATGATTGGCACCGAAAAGATCACCTCCCAACTCAGTCGTGAGGCTCTGGAAGCCGCGAGCCAAGCCCATCAGCGCAGCACCGAGGGCCGCGAAGTGCTGGCCCAATCAATTACCCGCATGCACCTACTCAGCCAGCGCGCCAACGCGAGCCGTGAACTGATCGAAGCCTTGAGCCTGCGCAGTGAAGAAATCCAGCGGGTGACCCTGGTGATCCAGTCCATCGCCAGCCAGACCAACTTGCTGGCGCTCAATGCGGCCATTGAAGCGGCGCGGGCCGGTGAACACGGTCGTGGCTTCGCGGTGGTCGCGGATGAAGTGCGCGGGCTGGCCGGCCGCACGGCCACGGCCACCGATGAAGTGGGCGTGATGGTGGCGGATATCCAGCAACGTACCGCCCAGGTGGTGGAGCAGATTCGCCAGCTTTCGGCGGACCTGCACACTGGCGTCGAGCAGGTGGAGCACGCTGGCGAGCAGTTGCAAAGTATCGCAACGCTGGCGGCGGGTGTGGAAGGCCAGGTGAATGAAATCGCCCAGGGCACCGACACCAATCGCACCCAGCTCGACAGCCTGTTCCATGCCGTGGAACAGATGCGCAGCGACCTGGCCGTCAGTGACCAGCAAACCCGTCAACTGGCCGATGCCGCCGTGCAGATGGAGGGTCAGGCCGAAACCATCAGCGAGCGCCTGGCGGCAGTCGGGCTGGATGACTACCACCAGCGTATCTACGACCTGGCCCGCGAGGGTGCGAGCCGGATTGCCGCGCAATTCGAAGCTGATGTGCAACAGAACCGCATCAGCCTGGATGACCTGTTCGACCGCAGCTACACGCCGATTGCCAACACCAGCCCGAGCAAGTACCACACCCGGTTTGACGGCTACACCGACCAGGTGCTGCCGGCGATCCAGGAGGCGCTGTTGCCACGGCATGAAGGGTTGGTGTTCGCCATCGCCTGCACGCCGCAGGGCTATGTGCCGACGCACAACAAAGCGTTTTCCCAGGCGCTGACCGGCGACATGCAAGTGGATGCGGTGCAGAACCGCACCAAGCGCAAGTTCGAAGACCGCACCGGGATCCGCTGTGGCAGCCACCAACAGGCAGTTCTGCTGCAAACCTATACCCGCGACACCGGGGAGCTGATGCACGATCTGTCGGTGCCGATCATGGTCAAGGGTCGGCACTGGGGCGGCCTGCGCCTGGGCTATAAACCCGAGGCTGTGAGGCGCTGACGTAAATTATGCTTTTCCGGAATGGGCATAGGTATCGACACATATTGTAGTGAGCGGGCTTGCCCCGCGCTGGGTGGCGAAGCCGCCCCAATAAAGACATCGCCGAGTTCCAGATAGAACTAGGTCGCTTGGTTTGGGGCGGCTTCGCCACCCAGCGCGGGGCAAGCCCGCTCACTACAGGGAGATTTTTCAGCCTTTGAACGTTGTGTAGATATCTACCGTCAGTGCGGTTGATGCAGGCGTTGGTTGAGTTCGTCCACCGCGATCGCCCATTCGGCGTCTTCGCGCAGCTCTTCCTTGAGAAAACTTGCCTGTTGTGCGGACCAGAAAGGCGCATCGATCAACTTCACGTCGTCAGGCAAAGGGTGCGCGACGATAAACGCATCGATGGCCTCCGGAGTTGAATCCAGGCCCAATTGTTCAAACAGGGTTTCAAGGGTGGGGATTGGCGCGTCCATTTCGTTCTCCATGCAGGGTGGTCGTTATGCATGGGAGGGTTGTGGCGCGGTAGAGTTCTATCGGATGTCAGGAATTCAGGGCCCCGGCATCCACAGCAGTCTTTAACGCCTTGGCGGCGTCCTTTGCGGCGATGGCGGCGGCGTCGGCGGTTTTGAACCAGCGGTCTTTTTCCACCTGGTGTGTGGTGACAGTGGTCAGCGGTGGCTTGGCCCGCATGACAATCACTGCTTGAAATTCACCGTCTACCTCCCTTGCGTCGCCATGGATGAAAAATTCGCCGATATCAAATTCCGTCACGTAGAGCCTTCCCTTGGAGATAACTGCACTGGAGAAACCTGGCCCGCGGGGCACAAACTTCAGTGGACGGGCCAGTATGGCAGTTGTTGCGGGTCGGCGGCGCAGTTAAGTTACCCGGCGGACGAAACGATTGCGCTGTGGGAGGCCTGCAACAGGGCTTCAAGTTTCTTGGCCAGCTCACAGGCCTTGACATGATCGCTGCGAAAGCCTTTGATTCGACCGCTGAGCACTTCACGGATGTGGAAAAAGTTTCTGCCGGCAGGTACGACTTGGTAGAGAACCGAATCCGAGTACCCACCAAAGCCGTTCAAACGGTAGTATTGAGCGCTGTCCTGACAGGATGAACGGGTGTGCGAAGACATAGCGCTGTAGGGTGATCGTTGCATGGCCTGCTCCTTTCGATCTAGCCGGATGACGTTATTGCAGCGTTTTGAGTGGTTTTGATCCTTGCTGCTGTTTTAGTATTGTTGTCGCCGGCCCGCGCACGGTTCCACGACAGTGTGTTTATTTGTGTTTGCGTGTCGGAAAACTGCATTTTTAATCAGGTTATTCTCTGAAGTTGGTCGGCGCGTATTCTCGTGCCGTGGAACCTGTGATCTCCTGTGGTGCCTGATGACCTCGCACAAGGTCTATCGCATACGTGCGCACTCGTCTTACGGCGCGATGGCGGGATTAACTTCAGTTTTTTTCAAAGAATGAGTGATGTGGTCGTGCCGTGATGGCCGTTTTTTTGTGCTGCCCGCTCTGGCGGACAGCGCTCTTTTCGATGTGGGGGCGTTTCCTTGGCAGTCAGTAATCTGGATATGCACGCGTTATTCGTGCTGGGTGATTTGCGCGCAAAGTTGGTTAAACAGTTTCAATCCCGTTTCGTTTACATCACCGAGCAGACGCCGGAAGGCATCTACATCGCCGAAATCGATACCGAAGCGGCGATGGTGGTGGATGACAAGCCCCGCCTGGAACTCAAAGTCGGTGACCATTTCCGCGCGGCGGTGTTGCCGAGTCGTGAAGGCGGCAAGTTCGAGTTGAAGTTCCGCGACATCAAGTTGACCGTCTATGGCTTGGGCGAATACGCCTTTGTGTCTTCAGCCGAAGGCCAGGGCATTGTGTTCAAGGAAGGCCACAGCGTGATGCTGGTATTTGCCGCCACCGAGCAACTGCAGGAAGGCCTGACCAAAACCCTGAAGGCCGTGACCGGCAAGGCCGCCAAATGGCGCAAGGGTGAACTGGTGACGTTCAAGGCCAGTGAATAATCAGTAAAAACAGCGAACACCCGTTATCTCCCGGAACCTCTACTACAGTTGAGTTGACTTAATTGTTCAGAGGCTTCGCGCATACGCAGCAAAGCCGTCCGCCATTGGCTGCGATATCGCGAGGTGCGAAGGCATGAAAGGATTGAGAACACTGTTGGCAGCATCCCTGACGACCCTGGCACTGTCAGTGACGACGTTGCCGGTTTCAGCGGCCCAGGCACCGATCCATTTTGCCGACTTGAACTGGGAAAGCGGCAGTCTGATCACTGAAGTGTTGCGGGTGATTGTCGAGAAGGGCTACGACCTGCCCACCGACACCTTGCCGGGCACCACCATCACCCTGGAAGCCGCCCTGGCGAAGAACGACATCCAGGTGATCGGCGAAGAATGGGCCGGCCGCAGCCCGGTGTGGGTCAAGGCTGAGGCCGAAGGCAAGGTGGTAGGCCTGGGCGATACCGTCAAAGGCGCAACCGAAGGCTGGTGGGTGCCGGAATATGTGGTCAAGGGTGACCCTGCCAAAGGCATCAAGCCCCTGGCGCCGGGCCTCAAAAGCGTGACGGACCTGGCGCATTACAAGGACGTGTTCAAGGACCCCGAATCCCCAGGCAAGGGGCGCTTTCTCAACAGCCCGATCGGCTGGACCTCGGAAGTGGTCAACAAACAGAAGCTCAAGGCCTACGGCCTGGATGACAGCTACGTGAACTTCCGCAGCGGTTCGGGCGCGGCACTGGATGCCGAGATTGCCTCGTCGATCCGGCGTGGCAAGCCGGTGCTGTTCTACTACTGGTCGCCGACGCCGCTGATGGGACGCTACAAGCTGATCCAGCTGGAAGAACCGCCGTTTGATGCCGAGGCGTGGAAGACCCTGACGGATGCAGATAACCCTGATCCGAAGCCGACGCGGTCGTTGGCGTCGAAGTTGAGTATCGGCGTTTCTACGCCGTTCCAGAAGGAACATCCGCAGATTGCCGAGTTCTTTGAAAAGGTCGAGTTTCCGATTGAACCGCTGAATAAAGCCTTGGCGACCATGAGCGAAAATCACACCGCGCCACGTGAGGTGGCCCAGGCGTTTCTCAAGGAACATCCCGAGGTGTGGAAGGCATGGTTGACCGAGGATGTGGCGCAGAAGGTTGAAGCCAGCCTGAAATAACCACGGATCTTTCAGTTCAATGCGGATCAAGTGTGGGAGGGGGCTTGCTCCCGATGCAGCGTCTTAGTCACGGCATGGTTGACTGATTCACCGCTATCGGGAGCAAGCTTCCTTCCACATTCAGTTGCATTCCAAGATTAGAACCGGGTCTGTACCGCCAACTCAAAGGTTCGTGGCGAGCCCAAGTAATACGCCGGCGACACATGCGCAAACTCGGCATACACCTCATTGGTCACGTTGCGCACCCGGCCCGTCACCGAGGTGTGCGAGTCCACCTTATAGCGCAGGAACGTTCCGAACAGCGTGTAGGCTGGAACCGTCTGGGTGTTGGCATTGTCCGCAAACACCTCGGCCACATACCGCGCATCCACGCCACCTTGCCAGTCCTCGGCAAAATCATACGTCAGCCACAGGTTGCCCACGCGCTTGGGCACGTTGGTGGGCGTGTTGCCTTTGCGTGAGACCACCGCGCCGCTGGCGATTTTCTCATTGAAGTCATCGTATTCGGCGTCAACCCAGGCGAAGTTGCCTTCCGCCAGCAGCCTGGGCGTGATGCGCAGTGAACTCGCCAACTCGATGCCCCTGGAAGACTGCGCGCCGACCGGGATGCTGTTGGTGGGATCCAGCGGATCGGTCACGGCAAAGTCCTTGCGCTCGATCTTGTAGGCCGCCACGGTGGCCGAGCCGCGACCGTCCAGGTAGTCGAACTTACTGCCCACTTCCCACTGTTTGCCCGTCGAGACCTCAAACACTTGCGTGGTGGTCGTCGGTTGCTCGGCGGCGGTGCTGTATTGCACATACACATTGGCCGAGGGGATGAACTGATAGGTCAGGCCCACGCGGCCGGTCACCGGTTCCCAGCGGCGCTTGAAGTGGCGGGGGTTGGTGGCGGTTATCGCCCGGTGGTTGGTGACGTCCAGGTCGATGGCGTCATACCGCAAGCCGGTCAGCAGCGACAGTTTATCGGTGAGGCCCAGACGGTTCTCTACGAATAATGCCTGGGTGGTGACTTCGTTGGTCTTGTCCTTGCCGACGTTCTCTCGGGTTCGCGGGATGTCATAGAAGTGGCCGGGATCGAAGTTGTTTGGGTCTACCACGCTGTCGCCTGGCACATTCAGTGGGGTGTTGGTAGTGCTGTTGACCTTGTACTCGAAACCGCCGGACCAGGTGGCCGAGAGTCCGAAAATGTGGTCCTCGTGGCGCCACTCGAACTGGTTGCCGTTTTGTTCGCCCTGATGGCGCACCTGATAGGCCGTCGAGCGGTTTACCGCGCTGTTGTTGGCGTTGTACTGGTAGGTTTCCAGGTTGCGGTAATCGCGCTGGCTGTCCAAATGGTAGAGGGTGTTTTTCAGCGTTGTGCTGTCGTTGAGGCGGTAGTCGATGATCGAACGCACCCAGAGCGTGCGCTGTTCGTAGCGGCCGTCGGCGACGTTGTAGTTGTTGAAGCGGTTGCGCTTGTCGATCTTCAGTTCGCCGACCTTGGGGTTGAGCACCGGCGTGCCCCAGTAGGGGCTGTCTTCATGCTCGTCCTGGTATTCCAGCGCCAGGGTGTGGGACAGGTTCGGGGTGAGATCACTGAGCAGGGAAAACGCCAGGCTCCAGGCGTCGCGCTGGTCGCGGTCGGTGTAGCTGTGGTTGGTGTTGCGGCTTACATCCAGGCGAGCGTAGTGCTGCACCTCGGCGCCGGGGTCGGTCAGGGCATGATTGACACCGAAGGCCATGCCGGCGGTGTCATAACTGCCGTAAGTGAGTTGCCCTTCGGCAGCCTGTTCCTCACGGGTGGCCAGCTTGGTCACGTAGTTGAGCGAACCGCCCACTGAGCCTGCGCCGTTGATCAGCGAGGAGGGGCCGCCCACCAGCTCCACCCGGTCATAGATCCACGCATCCACCGGGCGTGCCAGGCCGGTGGCGACGTTGACGCCGTTGAACATCTGGGTGATCTGGCTGCTGGTAAAGCCACGGTAGGAGACAAACCCGCCAAACCCCGGTGGAGCGCTGGCGTTAACGCCGGGCAAGGTATTGGCCGCATCGCGGAAAGTCTTGGCGCCGTGGCGCTCGATGTCATTGCGAGTGGCGATGGCCACTGACGCCGGGGTTTCCCGCACGCTCAAGCCCAACCGCGACGCCATGCCGCTGGATTGGTCCAAAGCCAAACCGGGCTCGACGGCTTGTTCGCCATCGATGGTCGTCGGGGCCAACTCAAGGGCCCAGGCGCAGACAGGCAGGCAGCCGAACAGGCCCGCCAACAGGGGTAGATGTTTCATGGTTGAATCCTGAAAAACTTGGCTTGAAAGCAACGCACAGCCATCCGTATTTCCTTGCGGAAACGGCGCTCAGTGCAGATCAGAAAGCGAAGGACTCAGGCGAAGGCAGGCGGCGCACGCGGGTGGGCCGTGGGCCAGGTGAAGCGGGCAGGGATGTCAGCAGCCAGGACGATGGCAGGCGGGGGGGCATGAGGCTGTGGCAGCACCGCCACATTCAGGCTGGAACTCAGCGCCGGGCCCATGCCGCCGGTGGAACACAGCGGACAACCAAACGCCTTGGACAGTGTAGGCAAATTCTCTTCAGGGGCATTGGACGGCGTGGGCGCCTGGGTGCGCGGGTCCACCGTACAAAACTGACCGCCGATGCCATTGAGCTGCATCCCGACCATCTGCCCATGACCGATGCTGCAGGCGAACACATTGAACAGGACGCAGCAGTAAAGCATCCAGGCAATGAGCGAGCGATCGGCACGGGCAAGTTTCATGGGGCGGCACTTTACCATCAGCCGCCGACGAAATGCCTGCAGAAAATCTCAGGGCGACTATTCTGTTTCGCACCTTTTCAGGGAGAGCCAGCCATGAGCTTTGTTGTCGCACGATGGATTGTCGGCGTTTTTACCTGCATCAGCATGGTCCACCTCTACTGGGCCGCCGGCGGCAAACTCGGCAGCCTCGCCGCCATCCCCCAACTGCCCGGCGAATTCGCCAGCGGCCCAAAGCCAGCGTTCAAGCCCTCGGCGCTGGGGACGTTCCTCGTGGCGATGGGGCTGGTGGCGATTGCGCTGTTGGTGTGCCTGCGGGCTGGGCTGTACTTCTCGGCGGTGTCCCATGGTGCGCTGCAGTGGGGGATCAGCGCGATTGCCGTGGTGATGTTTGCAAGGGCGATTGGGGATTCAGAGTTGGTGGGGTTTTTCAAGAAGGTGGGTGGGTCGCGGTTTGCGAGGTTGGATACGTATTTTTATTCGCCATTGTGTTTGGTGTTGGGGGTGGGGTTGTTGGTGGTGGCGTGGGGGTGAGGGGGACTAATGCGGGATACGTAAAAAGCTAGAAGAAGAAAAAGAGGCCTGTTCGGTTTTTGATCGCAAGGGTGTTTAGATCGATTAATTTTTTTATAGTAGATGAGTTTTCGGGCGTCAGATGGTTATTGAGGATCGCTAAGGTTTTGTTGAGCTCCTCAAGGTTGTAGATGACTTCGTCTTCGTAGTCGTCAATTATTTTTCCCAGCGTGGTGTTTATTGCTTCTAGCGCGCCTGACTGTAGAAGTTGTTCGTACTCTTCGTGGGTGAGCGTAACGCTTTCGAGTAAAGAGTCCGGGCACTCGTCTACGTCTAATAAACTCATGGCCTCTAAGGTAAGTGGGGTACAGATTACTTTCATTTTTTGTGTACCTTTTTATTAAAGTGGGTGGCTTCATTGTATTCGCTTTGCGTTCTACCGATTTGCTTTCCTGAAGGGGATGTCTTGTTGTTAGGGACCACGCCTTCAAGACTCAAGTAGCGCCTTTTTCCCGGCTGTGATGGGTCATGGATTCTGAAGTAGTCCCCATTGAGGTCCTCTACAATTTCAACGCCATTTGCAGGGTTCTTGTAGATTTTCTTGCCTTTGTCTGTCGTCGTCACGATTGGGTCAGTGCCGGCAAACTTGACGATGTTTTCATCTAAGCTTGCTACCTTCCAGTTTGAGGAATACTTAGCTGCTCGCTCAGCTCCCCCAGTTTTAGGTAGTTCAGCTTCTCCTGGATCCACTTTTGTCGACTTGGCCGGATCCTTAGCACTCACCTCCGCCCCACACCCGTCTTCTCCAGGGCAGTTATTCAACCCCAACGGGTCTATCCATCCTGTAGGGTTGGGCACGTACTGGTACGCATTGATCCCACCCGCCAGCTTCACCGGATCCGGTGTCAGGTACCGACCAATATCCGGATGGTAGTAGCGATGGCGGTTGTAGTGCAGCCCGCTTTCTGGATCGAAGTATTGGCCCTGGAAGCGCAGCGGGTTGTCGATTTTTCCGATGTCGAGCCGGGTGATTTCGCCGTATGCGCGGTAGTGCGCGGACCAGACAATTTCTCCTTCGGTGTCGGTGAGTTCTTGTGGGGTGCCGAGGTGGTCAAGTTGGTAGTGGTAGACCTTGGTTTCTTTTGGGCCGAATCCTTCCAGTAGAGCCAGTGGACGAAAGCTGTCCGGTTCATAGAGGTAGCTGCGGTGACGGTCCGCATGGTGTTCGGCGATGAGTGTGTCGCCTTGCCAGAAGAACTCGGTCGTAAGGCCATCAACGGTTTTGCTGATACGCCGCCCAAACGGGTCGTAGCGGTAGCTGGCGGTTTGGCCGTTGGGTTGGGTGAGGCCGATCAGGCGATGCTGGCAGTCGTAACGGTATTCGGTGACAAGTCGATGACCTTTACCGCGTCGTTCGCGGATGAGGTTGCCGAAGGCGTCGTAGTCGTAGTGGCGGTCGCCTTGGATCATCAGGCGATTGCCCGCCACGATGTCGGGGCCCGGCCGGTCTTGCATGAGCAGGTTGCCGGCGGGGTCGTGGCCGAAGCGTTCTGGCTCGCCTTGGGAGTGGTCGGCACGGGTGAGGCGGCTTAGTGGGTCGTAGTGGTAGTGGTGCTCGCCTTTGCGGGTGTCGAGCAGGCGGGTGAGGTTGCCGGATTTGTCGTAGTCGTAGTGGCGTTGGTAGAGGGTGTATTCCTGCTGGGTGACGGCGTGGGCATGCAAGCGTTGCTGGTCGTCGTAGTGGTAGTGGCTGATCAGTTGGCCTTGTTGGCGTTGGTGTTCCTGGCCGGCTTTGTAGAGATGCGAAGTGAGGATCTCGCCGTTCAGTTCGACGGTGGCCAGGTGGCCGCCTTTGTCGTGGTTGAAGGTGAGGCGGTTGTTGTCGGGCAGGCGCAGGTTTGTTAGTTGGCCGCAGGTGTCGTAGCCGTAGCGCAGGGTGCCCCAGCCTTGGTGTTCGGCGGTGAGGCGGTTTTGGGCGTCGTATTCGTAAGCCAGGGCCCAATGGCCATCTTCGACGCTGAGGAGGTTGCCCTGGCGGTCGTAGGCGTAATCAACGTTGTTGCCATCAGGCAGGGTTTTTCTTACGAGTCGACCGGCATGGTCGCGCTCGTAGCGGGTAACCAACTGATTGCCGTCATCGCCGTGTTCGGTTTTTTCCTGAAGGTTGCCGTTGAGGTCGTAAACGTAGGCCGTGCGCTGACCGTCAAACCCGGTTTCCTGCTGGATCAGGCCGTTGCTGTGGTACTGAAGTCGGTAGGTTTCGCCAACCTCGTTTTCGATCTCGGTCAGCAACAAACGCACGTTGTCGTAGCGGTAGTTGACCTGGCTGCCATCGGCGTTGAGGCGGCGGCTGATCAGGTGCAGGCTGTCGGCGTATTCGTAGCGGGTGACGTTCCCCAGTTCATCGCGTTCGGAAGTGATTTTTCCGTAGGGGTTGTAGCGGTACTTGCGCGTGTCACCGCCGGGATTGGTCAGTTTTACCAGGCGACCTGCTGCATCCCACAGATACTGGGTCAGCGCCCCATGTTCATCCTCCCGCGCCACCTGCCGCCCAAGATCGTCATAGCGATAACGCTTGATCCCGCCATTCGGCAACTGCTCCTCAAGCAACTGCCCTCGCTCATTCCACACCAACTTCTGACAGCTGTGATCCGGGTACCAAACCCCAACCAGCTGCCCATATTTGTTGTAGCTGTAGTCAGTAGCGTGACCATCAGGATCGGTCCTGCGCGTCACATCGCCCTGATCATTCCGCTCATACTTCCAAACCGCTTCACCACGCCGCACAACCCGTACGAACCCGTTGTCATGCTCGTAGGTCGTCGGCTCATCCTCCCCCGGAAACAACGCCACCAAGCGTCCGGCTTCGTCGTACTGATACGCCGTCACCGCTCCCAGCGGGTCCTGCTCAAC
>NZ_JBYVMD010000061.1:0-26307 GCF_058145955.1 Pseudomonas sp. A39 | reverse complement strand
ATCGAAGTCCTCTCGGGCCTCGACCCGGTGCGCAAACGCCCCGGCATGTACACCGACACCAGTCGGCCGAACCACCTTGCCCAGGAAGTCATCGACAACAGCGTCGACGAAGCCTTGGCCGGGCACGCCAAATCGGTGCATGTCATCCTTCACGCTGACCACTCCCTGGAAGTGTCCGACGATGGTCGCGGCATGCCGGTGGACATTCACCCGGAAGAGGGGGTGTCGGGCGTTGAGCTGATCCTCACCAAGCTGCACGCCGGCGGCAAGTTCTCCAATAAGAACTACCAGTTCTCCGGTGGCTTGCACGGTGTGGGTATTTCCGTGGTCAACGCCCTGTCCAACCACGTGCGGGTCAAGGTCAAGCGCGACGGCAACGAGTACGAGATGACCTTTGCCGATGGCTATAAAGCCACCGACCTGCAGGTGATCGGCACCGTTGGCAAGCGCAATACCGGCACCAGCGTGTACTTTGCCCCGGACCCGAAATACTTCGATTCACCGAAATTCTCCATCAGCCGCCTCAAGCACGTGCTCAAGGCCAAGGCCGTGCTGTGCCCGGGCCTGCTGGTGACCTTTGAAGACAAAGGCACGAACGAGAAGGTCGAGTGGCACTACGAAGACGGCCTGCGCTCCTACCTGGAAGACTCCGTCAGCGATTTTGAACGCCTGCCCAACGAGCCGTTCTGCGGCAGCCTGGCCGGTAATAAAGAAGCAGTCGACTGGGCGCTGCTGTGGTTGCCGGAAGGCGGCGACAGCGTGCAGGAAAGCTACGTCAACCTGATCCCTACCGCCCAGGGGGGCACCCACGTCAACGGTTTGCGCCAAGGTTTGCTGGATGCCATGCGCGAATTCTGCGAATACCGCAGCCTCTTGCCGCGTGGCGTGAAGCTGGCGCCGGAAGACGTGTGGGAGCGCATTGCGTTCGTGCTGTCGATGAAAATGCAGGAGCCGCAGTTCTCTGGCCAGACCAAAGAGCGCCTGTCGTCCCGTGAGGCGGCGGCGTTTGTTTCCGGTGTGGTCAAGGATGCCTTCAGCCTGTGGCTCAACGAGCACCCGGAATTGGGCCTGGCCCTGGCCGAGCTGGCGATCAACAACGCCGGCCGTCGTTTGAAAGCCAGCAAGAAGGTCGAGCGCAAGCGCATCACCCAGGGCCCGGCGCTGCCCGGCAAGCTGGCTGATTGCGCCGGGCAGGACCCGATGCGCTCCGAGCTGTTCCTGGTGGAAGGTGATTCCGCCGGCGGTTCCGCCAAACAAGCGCGGGACAAAGAATTCCAGGCGATCCTGCCGTTGCGCGGCAAGATCCTCAATACCTGGGAAGTCGACGGCAGCGAAGTCCTGGCCAGCCAGGAAGTGCACAACATCGCCGTGGCCATTGGCGTTGATCCAGGCGCGGCGGACATGAGTCAACTGCGTTACGGCAAAATCTGCATCCTCGCCGACGCCGACTCCGACGGCCTGCACATCGCCACCTTGCTGTGCGCGCTGTTCGTCCAGCATTTCCGCCCGTTGGTGGATGCCGGTCACGTCTACGTCGCCATGCCGCCGCTGTACCGCATCGACCTGGGCAAAGAGATTTTCTACGCCCTGGACGAGGCCGAGCGTGACGGCATTCTCGACCGCCTGGTGGCCGAGAAAAAACGCGGCAAGCCACAGGTCACGCGATTCAAAGGCCTGGGTGAAATGAACCCGCCGCAACTGCGCGAAACCACCATGGACCCGAACACCCGGCGCCTGGTGCAGTTGACCCTGGATGACTTCGCCGCCACCTCGGAAATGATGGACATGTTGCTGGCGAAGAAACGCGCGCCGGACCGCAAGTCCTGGCTGGAATCCAAAGGCAACCTGGCTGAGGTTCTGGGCTGATGCGCACAGGTTTCGCCCTGGCGATCCTGATAGTGAGCGGGCTGGTGACCACCCACGTGGTTGCCGCGCCCGTGGCTGAGCTCAAGCTGGTGTCCGAACACCCGGTGGACGGCATGCGCGGCGGAAACCTGTCGGGCCTGGCGCTGTGTGGCCAGGCATTGTGGACAGTCTCCGACCGTGATGACGACCAGATCTACCGCCTGGATATCAGCGCGCCGACCTGGCAAGCCGAAACGGTCAAGATCGACGTGCCGCCGGTGCCGGAGTCCGGGCTGCCTTGGGGCTTGCGTTCGCGCACCAAAGCCGCCTCGTTGATTCGCGGTGGCGACCTGGATTTCGAAGGCATCACCTGCGACGCCGCCGGTAACCGCTACATCGTCAGCGAAGCCCATGCGGCGGTGCTGCAAGTGCCGGTGACCGGTGCGCCGCAGTGGTTGAAGATTGCCCCGAGCATGGTCAGGGAGGCCCGGGCGAGCGGCATGTTGCTGCACTTCAACGCGTTGTTTGAAGGCCTGGCGATCAACCCCGAAGGCAATCAGATATGGTTGGCGGCCGAGCGTGAGCGACGCGGGCTGATTTCGATCAAGCGTCCGCAAAGCCTGTGGGACTGTGACGGTCCGTGTGTGTTGTTGAGCGAGGCCGGCCAGGAAGTGCAGCCGGCCAAGTTCCCCAATGCCAAGGCGGTGTCCAAGGACTTCGCCGACCTGGCGCTGTTCAACGGCAAGCTGTTCACCCTTGAGCGCAATGCGTTCCAGATTTGCCGGCGCGATGCGGCCACGGCCAAGGTCGAACTGTGCTGGTCGTTTGCCGATGAGACGTTGACGCCCGAACGGCGTTACCCCCAAGCCTATGGCCTGGCCGAAGCCCTGGTGGTGGATGCCGAGGGTGCCTGGCTGGGTATCGACAATAATTTCGGCGCGCGCGCCGATGGTGAAAAACGCCCCGTGGTCTATCGTTTCGCCGCCCCTGCCGGCGGCTGGAGCGCCCAGCCATGAGCCCCGCTTTTTTTGAATTGACCCGGTGCAGCGGCAGTTCCGCTGCGCCTTACCAAACAATGATGAGGCCCGCATGAGTGACATCCTCGCAGACAGCTTAGACGGCGTAGAACGCCGGTCGCTGGCTGACTTCACCGAAAATGCCTACCTCAACTACTCCATGTACGTGATCATGGACCGTGCCCTGCCGCATATCGGCGACGGCCTGAAGCCTGTACAGCGGCGCATTATCTACGCCATGAGTGAGTTGGGCCTGGACGCCGATTCCAAGCACAAGAAATCGGCGCGTACCGTCGGTGACGTGCTCGGTAAGTTCCACCCCCACGGCGACTCGGCGTGCTACGAAGCCATGGTGCTGATGGCCCAGCCGTTCAGCTACCGCTACACGCTGGTGGACGGCCAGGGCAACTGGGGTGCGCCGGATGATCCAAAGTCCTTCGCCGCGATGCGTTACACCGAAGCGCGTCTGTCGCGTTACTCGGAAGTACTGCTGAGCGAGCTGGGGCAGGGCACTGCGGACTGGGGGCCGAACTTTGACGGCACTCTCGACGAACCGCTGGTGTTGCCGGCACGTTTGCCGAATATCCTGCTCAATGGCACCACCGGTATCGCCGTCGGTATGGCCACCGATGTACCACCGCACAACCTGCGGGAAGTCGCCACGGCCTGCGTGCGTTTGCTTGATGAACCAAAGGCCACGGTGGAGCAACTCTGCGAGCACATCCAAGGCCCGGACTACCCGACCGAAGCGGAAATCATCACGCCGCGTGCCGACCTGCTGAAGATGTACGAAACCGGTAAGGGCTCGGTGCGCATGCGTGCCGTGTACCACATCGAGGATGGCGACATTATCGTCACCGCGCTGCCGCACCAGGTGTCGGGCGCCAAGGTGCTGGAGCAGATCGCCGCGTTGATGCAGGCCAAACCGTCGAAACTGCCGCAGGTCGCCGACCTGCGTGACGAGTCCGACCACGAAAACCCATGCCGCATCGTGATCATCCCGACCAACAGCCGGGTCGACCACGAAGTGCTGATGCAACACCTGTTCGCCAGCACTGAGCTGGAGTCCAGCTACCGGGTCAACGTCAATATCATCGGCCTGGACGGTAAGCCGCAGCTGAAAAACCTGCGCAACCTGCTGGTGGAGTGGCTGGAGTTCCGGATCAATACCGTGCGCCGCCGCCTGCAATTCCGTCTGGATAAGGTTGAGCGCCGCTTGCACCTGTTGGACGGCTTGCTGATCGCCTACCTCAACCTGGACGAAGTGATCCACATCATTCGTACCGCCGAGCACCCGAAAGCCGAGCTGATCGCGCGTTTCGAGCTGAGCGAAATCCAGGCTGACTACATCCTCGACACCCGCTTGCGCCAATTGGCGCGACTGGAAGAAATGAAGCTGCGTGACGAACAGGACGCGTTGCTCAAGGAACAAGCCAAGCTGCAAGCGCTGTTGGGCAGCGAAGCCAAGCTCAAGAAGCTGGTGCGCAGCGAGCTGATCAAAGACGCCGAAACCTATGGCGATGACCGTCGTTCGCCGATCGTGCAGCGTGCAGAGGCGAAAGCGCTGACCGAAACCGAGCTGCTGCCGAACGAGAAAATTACCGTCGTTCTGTCGGAAAAGGGTTGGGTTCGTTCCGCCAAGGGGCATGATATTGACGCCACTGGTTTGTCGTACAAGGCGGGTGACGGGTTCAAGACCGCTGCCGCCGGGCGTTCCAACCAGTTTGCGGTGTTTATCGACTCCACCGGACGCAGTTATTCGGTGCCGGCCCACACCTTGCCATCGGCACGGGGGCAGGGCGAGCCGTTGACGGGGCGACTTACGCCGCCGCCGGGGGCGAATTTTGAATGTGTGCTGCTGCCGGACGACGACGCGCTTTACGTGATCGCCTCCGACGCGGGTTACGGTTTTGTGGTCAAGGGTGAAGACCTGCAGGCCAAGAACAAAGCGGGCAAGGCCTTGCTGAGCTTGCCGAACAACGCCAAGGTGATCCTGCCGCGGCCAGTGGACGACCGTGAGAGCAACTGGCTGGCGTCGGTGACCACTGAAGGGCGTTTGTTGGTGTTCAAAATCAGCGACTTGCCGCAGTTGGGCAAAGGTAAGGGTAACAAGATCATTGGTATTCCCGGCGAGCGGGTGGCCAGTCGCGAAGAGTACGTGACCGACATCGCAGTGATCCCGGAAGGCTCGACCTTGGTGCTTCAGGCCGGGAAACGCACGTTGTCACTGCGTCCCGACGACCTTGAGCACTACAAGGGCGAGCGTGGTCGGCGTGGTAACAAACTGCCTCGGGGCTTCCAGCGAGTGGATGCGTTGCTGGTGGAAACGCCGGTTTAACGCGTTTTAGAGCCCTCGATCTACGATTTAACGCGTAGATCGACGCTTTGGCGCTGGAGTCATGGCGCATATTCACGGATGATATGGCCTTTCCAGCGCCGGCGTGGCCGAGCGTGTTTAGGTTATTTTTAGTATTACATTGTGGTTCGCCTTGTGGCAGCCACCTGGATGGGATGATGACTGCTCCACGCCTTCCTTTTATTTTCATGCTCGCTGGCCTTTTGGGCCTGGCGGGTTGCAGCACACACCAGCCGGTGTCGCTGTACCAGTTGGACAGCGGAAGTCCAGCTCAACCTGCGCAGACTGCCGGCATGGCGGTGTTGCTGGGCCCGGTGGTCGTCGCCGACTACCTGCAACGTGAAACCCTTCTGCAACGTCAGAACGACGGCAGCCTGCAAGGTTCCACCGATGGTCGTTGGGCGGGCAGTTTATCGTCCGACATCAACCAACTGATGTTGCGCCAGGTGGCGGGTCAGTTGGACAGTCAGCGTGTGGTCCTGGCGCCGGCGCCAGCCGGTTTTTCGCCGGATGTACAGGTCTTGCTGACCATTACCCGGCTCGACTCCGGTACGTCGCAACCGGCGATCCTCGATGCGCAATGGCGCTTGATCGACCGTCGTGGCCAGGTACGCGATAACCGCATCGTGCACCTGCAGGAAGAACACACCGGTAGCACCGCGTCCCAGGTCCAGGCACAGGGCGTGTTGTTGCAGCATTTGGCGCAGCAGTTGTCGGTGGCTCTCAAGCCATTGGCCAACCAACCGCCGATTGCCGAGGCGCCCCGCAAGCAGAGCGCCCCGGTACAGGCCAAGCCGGCAGAGCCGCAGAAGCCGAAGATGCCGATGGCTACGCCGATCCGTACAGACATGGAAGTGTTCAGGTTCTGATCTGAATCGCGCACAAACAAAAGGCCCGCTGAGTTAGCGGGCCTTTTTATTTGTGCGCGGTTTGAGCCGCGCCGCTGACCCAATGTGGGAGGGGGCAAGCCACCTCCCACATGAGTTCTACCGTTTTATTTGGTGCGGGTCTCATGCATCCGCGCCAACTGCCGTTCCAGCATCGACGGGTATGGCTCCATCAACCGCTCCACGCAACTGGCACCCTCAGGGCTGGCAATCGGGCGGATACGCGCGCGTTGGCGGATCAGCGTGTCTTCGCTGATCTTGCGCTCCACCAGCAGCAGGTTGCGGCTGTGTTGTGAGAGGGCCAATGCATCCTGGGCCATTTCGGTCAGCAACAGGTCGATCTGGCTCATGCCGAACAGGTCGTCGCCTACCGTCAGACCGAGCTGCAATTGCAGGGTGATGCCGCTGTCGGCCACTTCGATCTGCAATTCATGGCCCAGGGCGCGCAGCAGCTCGCCGCAGCAAATCGCGTTGGTCAGGTAGTCTTCGCCGCTGTCTTCGCTGTGGAACAGCATCAACGTGCTGCCATCGTTCAGGGTGTGCAGTTCGCTCTGGTACAGCGAAGCAGCCTGGTCGAGGCAGTCACGGTAGCGTTCCAGCAATTCGGTCAGGCGGGCGCGGGGCAGGCGGCGCAGTTGGTCCTGGGCGCCCAGTTGTACGGCGAGCACTGCACTGTATTGCGGCTCGGTGCTGCGTACCGGGGCCGGCTTGGGCGCAATGGCGCTGCTGTCGGCGGACGTATCACGCAGGTCGGCAAAGGGATCGTCTTCGTCCAGCTCGTCTTCTTCGGCCTTGAATGCATGGCGCGGCGCAGGCTTGAGGCCCGCCACCGGAGGGCGCTCGTCGAAACCCGGATCACGCAGGTTGCGTACTTCAAACTCCGGCTCTTGCTCGTAGTCGGTGTCGTCGAACTCCGGTTCCGGCTCAACTTCAGGCACCACGGGTTCCGGGGCAAAGCTGGCGTGTAACTGGCGGGCGAGGTCGCCGATTTCATCCTGGCGGTCGGTGGCCGGGGTGTGCTCGTCAATGTCCCGCAGCCAGATACGCAGTTGCATCAAGGGCGTGGAAATATGCCGACCCAGGCGTAAGCTCAAGGCCAGGGCCAATGCCAGCAGGATCGCGCTGAGGATCCCCATGCTCTGCAGGCTGATGGTCATCGGCTGCTGGAATTGCTGCATGTCCAGGCTGATGCGCAGTTGGCCGGCCTTCACATCCTGAAAGGTAATGTTGCTCTGGTAGAGGCCTTCGGCTTCACCCAGCAAGCCGTTTTTCGGGCGTTGCCCGGCCTCGGCCATGATCCGGTTGTCCACGCTGTAGATGGCGGCGTGGGCCACCAGCGGGTTCTTGGTCAGGTTGTTGAGCAGCACGTTGAGGCTGAGGATGTCGTTGGACACCAGCAGCTCAGTCGCCGAGGTGGCGGTCTGGGTGGTCAAGCTCTCGCCCAGGGCATCGGCTTGCTCGTGCATGGCCTGCTTGAACTGCAAACCCATCACGCAGGCGTAGATCACCAGGGCCAGGGCGACCAGGATCACGTTATGGCTGGCGATGCGTAATGCGATCGGTACACGGCGGTGGCGCAGTGCCCGGAAGATCAGCAGGAAGAAATTATCGGTTTTTACTGGCGTGGGCCGGTTCACTTGCGCTCGGCTCTTGGTCCGTGAAGTTGACGCGCAGTATAGCGACAGCCCTAGGACCGGCAAAGCGCTGGCTGTGCCCGATGGTCACTGAAAGTGGGTAGAATGCGGTTTTTTTCCAGCCTGGGGGTGCGCCTTGCGCGAAATTGTCCTGATTAACATCACTGGTGAAGACCGCCCGGGTCTTACTGCGGCTATTACGGGAGTGCTGGCCCAGGGTGGTGTGAACATTCTCGACATCGGCCAGGCGGTGATCCACGACACCCTGTCGTTTGGGATCCTGGTCGAGATCCCGAGCACGGAACAGGCGTCTTCGGTACTCAAGGACATCCTGTTTACGGCTTACAAGCTGGACCAGCAGGTGCGTTTCACGCCAGTGTCCGAAGAGGACTACCAGCAGTGGGTCGCCGGCCAGGGTAAGAAACGCCATATCGTGACGCTGCTGACCCGCAAGGTCACCGCCGAGCAACTGCAGCGCGTCAGCTCCATCACCGCGCACTATGGCCTGAATATCGACCATATCGACCGTCTGTCGGGTCGCATGCCGCTGGATACCCCGGCCGACAAGGGCAAGGGCTGCATCGAGTTCTCCGTGCGCGGTGAACCGGCCGACCCGCAAGCCCTGCGTGCCGAATTCCTCAGCGTGGCCCAGGAGCTGAACGTCGATATCGCCTTCCAGGAAGATTCGCTGTTCCGTCGCAACCGTCGCCTGGCGGTGTTCGACATGGACTCGACGCTGATCGAAGCTGAAGTCATTGACGAACTGGCCAAGGCGGCCGGCGTGGGCGAGCAGGTTTCCGCAATCACCGAGCGCGCCATGGCCGGTGAACTCGATTTCCGCGCCAGCTTCAAAGAGCGCCTCGCGCTGCTCAAGGGCCTGGACGTGAGCGTGCTGGACGCCATCGGCGCCTCCCTGCGCCTGACCGAAGGCGCCGAAACCCTGTTCGCCGAACTCAAGCGCCTGGGTTACAAGACCGCCATTCTGTCGGGCGGCTTCACCTACTTCGCCAAGCAATTGCAGGCCAAGCTGGGCATCGACTATGTGTTCGCCAACGAGCTGGAAGTGGTGGATGGCAAGGTGACCGGCGTGGCGGTGGAGCCGATTGTCGACGCCCAGCGCAAAGCGGACTTGCTGAAGGAACTGGCCCACAAGGAAGGTTTGCGCCTGGAGCAGACCATTGCGGTCGGCGATGGGGCCAATGACTTGCCGATGCTGGCGATTGCCGGGTTGGGCGTGGCGTTCCGTGCCAAGCCGCTGGTGAAACAGTCGGCCAAGCAGGCGATTTCGACGTTGGGGCTGGACGGGGTGTTGTATCTGTTGGGCTTCCGCGACCGCGATGGTCAGCTTTAACTGAATAAACGCAGTTCAAAATGTGGGAGGGGGCTTGCCCCCGATAGCGGTGTATCAGTCAGCAGATAAGTTGGCTGACACACCGCCATCGGGAGCAAGCCCCCTCCCACATTGAGTTTGCGTCAAGCTTTAGGCGCGGCGATGCCTTGGCCCATTTGCACCGGGCTGCCCGCCACCAATTCTTCCGCCCACTTCACCTGATCCGGCCCGAACAGCACGATCGCGGTCGAACCCAGTTTGAAGCGACCCAGCTCCGCACCCTTCTCCAGGTGAATCGGCGCACGTGCTGCTTCGTCATAGCGGAAGGTTTTCAGCTCGCGCTTCGGCGGCGTCACCAGCCCGGCCCACACGGTTTCAATCGACGCCACAATCATCGCGCCCACCAATACCACGGCCATCGGGCCGCGTTCGGTGTCGAAGATGCACGCAACGCGCTCGTTACGTGCGAACAGCTCGGGTACGTTTTCCGCGGTGGTCTGGTTCACCGAGAAGATACGTCCAGGGATGTAGACCATCTCGCGCAGAGTGCCGGCGAGTGGCATGTGCACGCGGTGGTAGTCTTTCGGCGACAGGTAAACGGTGGCGAAATCGCCGCCCATGAACGGCGCCGACAAGGCCGCATCGCCACCCAGCAGTTCCAGCACGCTGAAGCTGTGGCCTTTGGCCTGGAACACACGACCATGCTCGATCGGGCCAAGCTGGCTGACTGCGCCATCGGCGGGGCTCAACACCGCACCAGGGGTTTGATCCAGTGGGCGTGCGCCGTCTTTCAATGCGCGAGTGAAGAAGGCGTTGAAGTGCTCATAAGCGGTCAGGTCCTCAACCAGGGCCTGGGACATGTCCACTTGATAGCGCTTGGCGAACCAGGCGGTGAAGGCATTCTTGAACCAGCGCACGCGGCACTCGGCAATGCAGCCTGCCAGGCGCGACAGCAGGTGGTGCGGCAGCAAGTACTGGCTGAGGATAAACAACTGCTTTTTCATTTACTGTCCTTAAACCTTAAATCTCGACGGGGGTGTCGGGGTGGTTGCCCCATTCGCCCCAGGAACCGGCATAACCTTTGACTCGCGGATAACCGAGCGCCTTGGCCACCAGGTAGGTGAAGCCAGAGCGGTGGTGAGTCTGGCAGTGGGTGATGATTTCTTTGTCTTTGGTCAGCCCGAGGTCTTCGAGGATCTGCGGCATGTCGCGGCGGATACGCAGGTTGCGTGCCTTGTCCATGCCGGCCGTCCATTCGAAGTTCACCGCGCCGGGGATATGCCCGCCTTTGGCCGCCAGCACCTTCTCGCCGGAATACTCCAGCGGGCCGCGTGCGTCCCAGATGCCCAGGTCGGCCGCGCCCAGGCGGCTTTGCAGGTATTCACGGGTGGCGGTGGGGCCGTCGTGCAGCGTCAGGCTGACCGGGCCGCCGACTGGCGCGGGCACGTCGGTGGAGACCGGGTGTTTTTCGTCCAGCCACGCCAGCAGGCCGCCGTCAAGGTAGTGGTATTTCTGGTGGCCGATCACATCGAGCATCCAGATAAAACGCCCGGCCCAGCCGCCGCCTTCGTCGTCATAGACCACGTAGGTGGCGTCGGGGGTATGGCCCAATTCGCCGAACAGTGTTTCCAGGTCAGCTTTGTTGGGCAGCAAACCGGGCGCCGGCGCCTGGCCCAACTGGGTGCGCTTGGGGTCAACGAAATGCGCGCCGGGGATATGCCCTTCGGCGTAGCGGGCGGCACTGGTGAGGTCCACCAGAATCAGGTGTTCGGCCTCCAGGCGGCCGAGCAGGTCGCCGGATTCGATCACCAGCGGCAAGCCAGAGAAGTCAGGCATGTGAGGTCTCCTGGGCACAAATGTTGGCATTAAAGGACCGCGATTGTAGCGCAAGCATCAGGCGCTGCGGTTGGTAAAGCAGTGCAGGGCTTTCTCGATGCATTGGGCGGTTTTGCCGAAGGCCTGCACGGTGGTTTCCGAGAACGGCCCGCCACCCTGGTCGGCCACCATCAGCATCACCACCTTGCCATTGCAGCTCAGGGAGCGCAGCAACAGGTGTTCGCCAGTAAACAGGCGGCGCAGGATCGGCGGCAGCAGCGCCGAGAACTGCGCATGGTTGTCCGGTGTGAGGCGCACCTGGGCGGACTTTTCCAGCAGGCGTTGCAGCAGCGTGCTGTTGACCACGTCCAGGCTCAGGTTGGCTGCGTCTTTCGGCAGGCCGTCGACCTGGTGCACGCGCAACATGCTCTGCGCGCGATCGGTCATCAGCAGCATGACCCGCTGCATGCCGCTGGCCACCAAGGCCTCCTTGGCGCACGTGGTCAGGTGCATGGCGTTGGCAAAGCGGCTGGGCTCTACCAGCAGCTCGGTGCAGCGCTTGCGCCACACGGCCAGGGCCTCGGCGGTGGGCGGTGGCGCGGGTAGCAGGCCGCGATGAATTTTCTGCACATGCCAGGGCCAGATCAGCGACAGCGCCGGGTGCCAGAGGTCAGGCATCAACGTGTTGCGGGCGCTGGCGACGGCTTGCTGGTGAACCTGTTGTTGCACCTCGCCCAACGGCTGTTGCAGGTACAGCGCCGTGAGGCGCTGCCAGCGCTCGGTATGCGGGCAGGTCCAGGACTCCTGGGCCGACATCGCCAGGCCGTTGGCCAGCAACACCGTATTGGCCGGCTGGTTGAGCCAGCGGCGCAGGTTGGGTTCGGCGTCGAGCAATTGTTGATGGCGCAGGGAGTCATCTTCGCGGGCGATATGCAGCGCCTTGACCAGCAGACGCTGTTCGGTCAACAGCAGCTTGTAGCCCTGGGATACCCAGATCGGCAGGTGCCAGGCGTCGGTCAGGCCGACGCACAGGTCCAGCAGGCGCACGCCGAATAAGGCCTGTTCCACCTCGCGGGCCGAATGGCCTTTGTGGATCACCCGCAGTTCCCATTCTTCCAGGAGTTTGGGGTACGCGATCGCCATCGGCCACAGCGGCGACAGAAACAGCAGGCTACCCCAGTGAATGTCTTGCCACAGGCGCGCCAGGCGGCTGCCGAACAAACCGTTGGCTTGCTGCGAAGCGTGCTGGCTCACCAGCAACAATTGGCGCAGTGCCACGGGAATCTCGTTTTCGGGCACTGCGGGCAAGCGCGCCAGCAGTTCTTCGGCGCGCTTGAGGCCCAGGCGGTTAAGCGCCACTTCGAGATTTTCTGCCGGCTCAGCCAGGCTGCCGTGGGTGTGGCTGTTGGCCTCGCGCATCACGCTGAGCACCAGCGCCGGGCTGTCTTGCATCAGCTCGGCAATATCCCGCAATGAACTGCGGCTGTCGCGGATGCCCTTGCACACACGGTCGTGGCTGGCCTGTGGAACAGGCAGCAGCACATCGTCCAGGCGCTTGATCCAAGCGGCGAGAGAGGTAGGTTTAGCAGTTGGGACTGTCGTTTCATTAGCCATGATTGGGGCGCGATCATCACTTGCGGTCAACACACCCGGAGCGGGCCGAACTGGCTTTTCGCCTTAACGGGCTATAGTCTGGCGCAGTTTTGCCGATAAGAGGAACAAGAGTTTTCAGTTCCCCCCAATATGTCCATGAACCCGACGGCGCAAGTACTCATCTCCTATGGCTAAAATTATCGGCATCATTGTCGTCATCGCAAGTGTGCTCGGTGGGTACGTCCTGTCCCACGGTAAAATTGCTGCGCTGATCCAGCCCTTCGAAGTGCTGATCATCGGTGGTGCGGCATTCGGCGCATTCTTGCAGGCGAACCCCGGCTACATGACGATGCACGTGGTCAAGAAATCCCTGGGCATGTTCGGTTCACGCTTCACTCACACCTTCTATCTGGAGGTGTTGGGCCTGGTCTACGAGATCCTCAACAAGAGCCGCCGCGAAGGCATGATGGCCATCGAAGGTGACATTGAGGACGCTGCGGCCAGCCCGATTTTCGCCAAGTACCCGGCCGTGCTCAAAGATGAGCGCATGACCGCCTATATCTGTGACTACTTGCGCATCATGTCCTCCGGCAACATGGCTCCCCATGAGCTGGAAGGCCTGTTCGACATGGAGTTGTTCAGCCTTAAGGAAGAGCTGGAGCACCCGTCCCACGCCGTGACCGGTATCGCTGATGGTATGCCGGGTTTCGGTATCGTCGCGGCGGTACTCGGTATCGTGGTGACCATGGCCTCCCTGGGTGAAGGCGACCAGGCCGCCATCGGTATGCACGTCGGTGCGGCACTGGTCGGTACCTTCTTCGGTATTCTCGCGGCTTACGGCTTCTTCGGTCCGTTGGCCACCTCCCTGGCCCATGACGCCAAGGAAGAAATCAACCTGTACGAATCGATCAAGGCCAGCCTGGTGGCTTCCGCTTCCGGCATGCCGCCGTCGCTGGCGGTGGAGTTCGGTCGTAAAGTGCTGTACCCCAAGCATCGCCCAAGCTTCGCCGAGTTGGAACAAGCGGTTCGCGGTCGCTAAGCCATGGAAAACAACCAGCCGATAATCATCAAGCGCGTCAAGCGCTTCGCTGCGGGGCACCATGGTGGCGCCTGGAAAATCGCCTTCGCCGACTTTGCGACGGCGATGATGGCGTTCTTCCTGGTGCTGTGGCTGATGTCCACCGCCACGCCGGAACAGAAGATTGCCATCGCCGGCTACTTCAAAGACCCCATTGGTTTCTCGGAAAGTGGCACGCCCTTCGTGATCGACCTGGGCGGTTCGCCGCAGTTGGCGCCTGAGCGCACTATCAACCCGGAAGTCAAAACCGAAGCGCCTCAGGAAAAGATCCCGATCGAGCGCGATACCGTTGAGGCCATGGCGGAGCAGGTCGAGCAAGAACGGCTGGAACTGTTGCTGCAAGAACTGCAGACCAAGGTTGAGGAAAACCCGCAACTGCTGAAGTTCAAGGACCAGATTTCGTTCGAGATCACCCCGGACGGCTTGCGCATCCAGATCACCGATGCGGCCAACCGGCCGATGTTCGACTCCGGCAGTGCGCGCCTGAAGCCGTACTTTGAAGACATCCTGCTGGCCATGGCCGACACCATCAAGGCGGTGCCGAACAAGATCAGCATCAGCGGCCACACCGACGCCAAGCCGTATGCGGGCCAGGGCGACTTCGGCAACTGGGAGCTTTCGGCCAACCGTGCCAACGCTGCACGTCGCGCGCTGGTGGCCGGCAGCTACCCGGACCCGCAAGTGGCGCGGGTGGTGGGGTTTGCATCGTCGCAGCTGTTTGATCACAAGGACCCGTTCAACCCGATCAACCGCCGTATCGATATCGTCGTGCTGACCAAAAAGGCCCAGCGTGCGATTGAAGGTGATCAGCAGCCGGCTCCGCCGCCCACTCCGGGTGCAGGCGCACCGGGTGAGGTTCCGACCGATCCGAACGCCATTCCGCCAGGGCAAGAGCCATTGCCGGCGCATGAACTGCGCCAGAAGCTGAATCTGTTTGATGAGGGTGGGGTGAAGGATCCTACGGTGCCTAAGGCTGGGTCGTAAGCCACATCCTATAGGCACCACCCATTAAAACGCCCCGACTGATGGGGGCGTTTTAATTTCTGGTCAGAGCGGGAGATAGGCTTTGACACCGCTGATGACGCCTCGCATGTCCTCGGTGCAGAGGCGTGGGACGAAGTACTCGCGCCCTTTCGATCGGGTCTTCCTATGGAGTTTGTCGAGGCGCTCGAAGCTGACGGTATAAATCATGTCGCACTTCACCCACAGCGCCTTGTAGCCATCGGATTGAAGTGGATTTGTACGTAGCAAGTGGTGCCAGTCGTGCTGTATCTCGGGAGCGGTAGATGAGATCGGCACCACGGTGCAGAGTTTGCGATTATGGGTTGCAGTAGGGGATATCACGACGACCTTGCGGATCTTCAGCATCTCCGGGGCAACAAAACCTCGTGTGAAGTCGCAGAGCAGTACATCGCCTTGTTTGGGGTGATAGTAGAGAGCCAATCGTTAATTCCCCACAAAAAGCAAAGCCGCCCGAAGGCGGCTTCATTCGACGCGCAGTGGAGCTTGCTTCGCCCCTTCTGCGCCGCTGGATCAACCCCGAGAAGGATCCAGACTCCTGCCAGCTTGCGCTGGTGACGGAGAGATTATGAGCATCAGGGATTTCGAATTCAAGCTGGCTTGCGTCGACGAGCCACCCAGTTGTTTCGAATTCTTGATGCCAGCCCCCGTTAAATCAATGGACTAGCGCGCTTTGCGCCGCCATTTATATGTGTCAAGAAATGGCCGCTCAATAACTGCTTTCGGGCAAACTCGCAATAATCGACCGATAGCTATTCATCCGCTGCTGCTGCACACGCCCATCTTCCAAGGCCTTGAGCAGCGCACAGCCCGGCTCGCGGTCGTGTTTGCAATCGCGGAAGCGGCAGGTGCCGATCAGGTCGTTGAATTCGATAAAGCCCGCTTCCACGTCGCTGCGGCTGACGTGGCCGAGGCCGAATTCGCGGATACCCGGGGAGTCGATCAGCTCACCGCCGCCGGGGAAGTGGAACAGTCGCGCGGTGGTGGTGGTGTGAGTGCCCTGGCCGGACAGTTCCGACAGTGGGCCCACGCGGGTGTCGACTTCCGGCAGCAGACTGTTGACCAGCGAGGATTTACCCACGCCCGATTGGCCGACAAACACGCTGATACGTCCGTCCAGCTGCTGTTGCAGCTGTTCCATGCCATTGCCGTGATGCGCCGACACTTCCAGCACTGGGTAGCCGAGGGTGCGGTACACCGCCAGCAAGGCGTTGAGCGCTGGGGCGTTCTGCTCGTCAATCAGGTCGAATTTGTTCAGCAGCAGCAGCGGACGAATGCCCGCGTGCTCGGCGGCGACCAGGTAACGGTCAATCAGGTTGGCATGGGGCTCGGGCAGCGGCGCGAACACAATGACGATCATGTCGACGTTGGCCGCTACCGGCTTGAGCTGGCCACGACTGTCCGGGCGACGCAGTTCGGTGGTGCGTGGCAACTGGGCGACGATCACGCCGATACCCTGGTTGCCGGCCCGCCATACCACTTTATCGCCGGTGACCAGCGCAGGAAGGTTGGCGCGCAGGTGGCAACGGGACACTGACCCTGCGAGTTCGCCTTCGAGCGCCTCGACTTCGACCTGCACACCAAAGTGCGCGATCACCAGGCCCGTCTGCTCGGGGCCCAGGTCGCCGCCCTCGAGCGCTTCCACGGCGGAGGATTCACGTTTGGCGGCGCGTGCGGCGCGTTCGCCTTGAATCTTTTCGATGCGCCAGTTTTGGCGACGGTTGAGCTGGCGTTTGGCCATTGGTGTTCCGTGTCGATAATGCAAAGGTTAGGTAAAACGGTCGCGAGTCTAGCACGCCCCTGCCTGCTAAACTGCGCAGCTACGCCAAGGTGCCAAGAGAATCAAGCCATGCAAAACCCACAGAACCTGATTTGGATCGATCTGGAAATGACCGGTCTGAACCCCGACACCGACGTTATCATCGAGATGGCGACCATTGTCACCGACAGCAACCTCAACACCTTGGCGGAAGGTCCGGTGATCGCCATCCACCACAGCGACGCCGTACTCGCCACCATGGACGAGTGGAACACCCGCACTCACGGCAACTCCGGCCTGACCCAGCGCGTGCGCGACAGTCGCATCAGCATGGCGGAGGCCGAGGCTGAAACCATCGCCTTCCTGGAAAAGTGGGTGCCCAAGGGCAAGTCGCCGATCTGCGGCAACAGCATCTGCCAGGACCGGCGCTTCCTTTATACGCACATGAAGGGGCTGGAAAGCTACTTCCACTACCGCAATCTGGATGTGTCCACCTTGAAGGAGCTGGCTGCGCGCTGGGCGCCGGAAGTCAAAGACAGCTTCCATAAAGGCAGCACTCACTTGGCGCTGGACGATATTCGCGAGTCGATTGCTGAGCTGCAGCATTACCGCAAGCATTTCATCAAGGCCTGAGTGTTTGGCGCCTGTATCGGCCTCATCGGGGGCACGCCCCCTTCCACACCTTGATGTGTGAACGCAGTCAAATGTGGGAGGGGGCTTGCCCCCGATGACGTGACGCGGTCTTTCGCCAAACGCCCCCTTTTGGTGCCATCAGCAAATGATTAGACTGCCGGCCTCAATGCAAGGATCGCCCTCATGCTGCTGATGCTCTACCTCATCGCCATCACCGCCGAAGCCATGACCGGAGCGTTGTCCGCCGGGCGGCGTGGCATGGACTGGTTTGGCGTGGTGCTGATCGCGTGTGTGACGGCGCTGGGCGGCGGTTCGGTGCGTGACGTGTTGCTCGGCCATTACCCGCTGACCTGGGTCAAGCACCCGGAATACCTGGTGCTGACCTCCGTTGCCGCGCTGGTGACGATCTTCATTGCCCCATTGATGCGCCATCTGCGCTCGCTGTTCCTGGCGCTCGACGCCGTGGGCCTGGTGGCCTTCACCCTGATCGGCTGCATGACCGCCCTGGAAATGGGCCACGGCATGCTCGTGGCGTCGGTCAGCGGGGTGATCACCGGCGTATTCGGCGGCATCTTGCGCGACATTTTCTGCAACGATATCCCGCTGATCTTCCGCCGCGAGCTGTATGCCAGCGTGTCGTTCCTCGCCGCCTGGTTCTATTTGCTCTGCCTTTATCTGGAGTTGCCCAGCGAACAAGCGATTCTGCTGACCCTGTTCAGCGGTTTTCTATTGCGCCTGCTCGCAATCCGCTTTCACTGGGAAATGCCCAAGTTCGTCTACAACGACGACGTGCACTAGCGCGAAGCGTGCTGGTTCAGCGCCCATTCCACGTGCTCGCGCACCAGCTCGGAGGGGTAATCCTGGCGTGCCTTCAAGGCTTCCAGCACCGGAATGCTCGACGGCGCGTTGCCCAGGCCTACCGCCAGGTTGCGTAACCAGCGCTCATAACCGGCGCGACGTAGCGGCGAGCCTTCGGTGCTGCTGAGGAATTTATCCTCGTCCCACATAAACAGTTCGGCCAGTTCCGCGTTATCCAGGTTGTGGCGTGGCTTGAAATCGCTTTCGGCGGTGGCGCCGGCGAAACGATTCCACGGGCAAACGATCTGACAGTCATCGCAGCCAAACACGCGGTTGCCGATCAACGGGCGCAAGTCTTCGGGGATCGCGCTTTTGAGCTCAATGGTCAGGTAGGAAATACAGCGCCTCGCGTCCAGCACATAGGGGCCGACGAAGGCATTGGTGGGGCAGATATCCAGGCACGCCGTGCAGCGCCCGCAGTGTTCGGTGCTGTGGGGCGGGTCCACTGGCAGCGGTAAGTCGACAAACAGTTCGCTCAGGAAGAAGTAACTGCCGGCCTTGCGATTGAGGACCAGGGTGTTTTTACCGATCCAGCCCAACCCGGCTTTTTCGGCGATGGCTTTTTCCAGCACCGGTGCGCTGTCGACGAAGGCGCGGAAACCAAAGGGGCCGATCTGCGCCTGAATGCGGTCGGCCAGTTGCTGCACGCGCTTGCGGATCAGCTTGTGGTAGTCGCGTCCCAGGGCGTAGCGCGAGATATAGGCTTTTTCCGGCTTGGCCAGCAGCTGCGCCATCTGCGTGTCGCCGGGCAGGTAGTCCATGCGCAGCGAGACCACGCGCAAAGTACCGGGCACCAGCTCTTCGGGGTGCGAGCGTTTGCTGCCATGGGCGCCCATGTACTCCATCTCGCCGTGGTAACCCGCGTCGAGCCAGCGTTGCAGGTGCTGTTCATGCTCGGCCAGGTCCAGGCCGCTGATGCCGACTTGTTGAAAGCCCAGCTCGCGGCCCCAGTCTTTGATCGATTGGGCGAGGGCAGGCAGATCGGTGGTGATGGCAGGCATGAGACAAGGGAAACCGCAGGTTAGATAGGTATAATTCTGCCAGACATCGGAGCTTGAAGACGCATGCCGCAGACAAAACACGCAATAACCGACGTACAGCCCCTGTTGCACGGCCACTTGCCGCAACTGGCCGCACGTTCCCCGGACGCCCATAAAGGCCAGTTCGGCCACCTGTTGGTCATTGGCGGTGACCGCGGCTTTGGCGGCGCAGCGCTGTTGAGTGCCGAAAGTGCCCTGCGCAGTGGCGCCGGCATGGTATCCCTGGCGACCCGCCTGGAGCACGTTTCCGCAGCGTTGACGCGTTTGCCGGAGGTCATGTCCATTGGGGTGAGCTCGGCCAATCAACTGATGAGCCTGTTGGAAAAAATCTCGGTCATTGTGATCGGTCCCGGCCTGGGAGATGCCGCTTGGGGCAAAAGCCTCTTGTCCGTTGCGGCCAACGCCAAGCAGCCGCAAGTCTGGGATGCCGACGCGCTGAATCAACTCGCCACCGGCAGCGTCGTCCTACCGGACAACTGCGTGATCACTCCGCATCCGGGGGAGGCTGCGCGCTTGCTGGGTATGTCGACAGCCGAGGTTCAGGCTGATCGTCTTAAGGTAGCGCGCGCGTTGAGCGAGAAATTCAACGCCGTGGCTATCCTCAAGGGGGCTGGCAGTTTGATTGCCAGCCCGGACGGACGTGTTTCGCGATGTGACCAAGGCCACCCGGCCATGGCCGCGGCGGGGCTCGGTGACGTGTTGGCCGGCCTGGTGGGTGCACTGCTCGCCCAAGGCCTGCCGGCTTTTGAGGCAAGCTGCCTGGCCGTGTGGTTGCACGCCACGGCGGGGGATCGCCAGGGGACCTTTGGTCGCGGGCTGGCGGCAAGCGACCTGATTCCCGCCATTCGTCAATTGCTGGAGGAGCAGTCGCCGTGTCTGAAGTAATCCTTTTCCTGGCCGATGAAGAGGCCATGGTTGCTTTCGGCAAGCGCATTGCCCAGGTCACCGCCGGGGCAGGGCTGATCTTTCTGGAGGGCGACCTGGGGGCGGGCAAGACCACACTGTCCCGGGGGATCATTCGCGGATTGGGGCACGCCGGGGCGGTAAAAAGCCCGACGTTCACCTTGGTGGAACCCTATGAAATTGGCGAGGTGCGGGCGTTCCATTTCGACCTCTATCGCCTGGTCGATCCCGAAGAGCTGGAGTACATGGGCATCCGTGATTACTTCGATGAAGATGCGCTGTGCCTGATCGAGTGGCCAGATAAAGGCACAGGCTTTTTGCCAAAGCCGGACCTGACCATTACCATTACGCCGCATGAGCATGGACGTCAGCTGAAGTTGTTGCCCCAAAGCGCGCGCGGCCAGTCGTGGTGCGCCGCTTTGGCATTGGAATTCAAATAATTGGTGGGGTTAGGTATGCGCTTTCGCGCGTTGGTTGCTGTCGTAGGGGTGTTGCTTGCGGCAATGACTGTCAATGCTCTGGCTGCTTCACAGGTGAAAAGCGTTCGCCTGTGGCGAGCGCCGGATAACACGCGACTGGTGTTCGACCTGTCTGGCCCGGTCCAGCACAGCGTCTTTACCCTGACGGCGCCTGATCGCCTGGTGATCGACATCAACGGTGCGACCCTGGCCGCGCCGCTGAAAGTCTCCACCGCCAACACCCCGATCACCGCCATGCGCTCGGCCCAGCGTACGCCGACCGACCTGCGCGTGGTGATCGACCTGAAAAAGGTCGTGACCCCGAAAAGCTTCTCCCTGGCGCCAAACGCACAGTATGGCAACCGCTTGGTAGTTGACCTGTTCGACAATGCCGCCGATGCCGCACCGCCACCCGCGCCAACCCCAAGCGTCGCAACGGTGCCGGCCGTGCCGGTCAGCCCGTCGCAGCCGCAAGTCAAGCTGCCACCGCCGCCACCGGCTCCGGCCGGCAAGCGCGATATCATTGTGGTGATCGACGCCGGCCACGGTGGCGAGGACCCGGGGGCCTCCGGCTCGCGCGGCCAACATGAAAAAGACGTGGTGCTGGCCATCGCCCGCGAGTTGCAGCGCCAGGTCAATGGCATGAAAGGCTATCGCGCCGAGCTGACGCGTACCGGCGATTACTTCATTCCATTGCGCGGGCGTACCGAAATCGCCCGCAAGAAAGGCGCCGACCTGTTTGTGTCGATCCACGCCGACGCCGCGCCTTCAGCGGCTGCCTTTGGCGCGTCGGTGTTTGCCCTGTCGGATCGCGGCGCTACGTCCGAGACTGCGCGTTGGCTGGCCGACAGCGAAAACCGTTCCGACTTGATCGGCGGCGCCGGCAATGTGTCCCTCGATGACAAGGACAAAATGCTCGCCGGCGTGCTGCTCGACCTGTCGATGACGGCCTCGCTGACGTCCAGCTTGAACGTTGGCCAAAAAGTATTGAGCAACATCGGCCGGGTGACCTCGCTGCACAAGCAGCGCGTGGAGCAAGCCGGGTTCATGGTGTTGAAGTCGCCGGACATCCCGTCGATCCTGGTGGAAACCGGGTTTATCTCCAACTCCAACGAAGCCTCGAAGCTGGCCAGCGCCAGCCATCAACAGGCGCTGGCACGCTCGATCAGTGCCGGTATTCGCCAGTTCTTCCAGCAGAATCCGCCACCGGGCACCTATATCGCCTGGCTGCGTGACTCGGGCAAAATCGCCCAGGGCCCGCGTGATCATCGCGTGCAGCCCGGCGACACCCTGGCGATGCTGGCGGTGCGGTTCCAGGTCTCGGCCGCTACCTTGCGCAGTGCCAACAACCTGAAAACCGATGAGCTCAAAGTCGGCCAGGTGTTGACCATCCCCGGCACTGAATTGGCGGCACAGTAATGAGCGAATCAACCTTGAACAGTGGGTCGCGTATCGAGCTGCTCAGCCCGCGCCTGGCGAACCAGATCGCAGCGGGGGAAGTGGTTGAGCGTCCCGCATCGGTGATCAAGGAGCTGCTGGAAAACAGCATCGACTCAGGCGCCAAGCGTATCGATGTCGACGTGGAGCAGGGCGGCGTCAAGCTGCTGCGGGTGCGTGACGATGGCAGCGGCATCTCCTCCGACGACCTGCCGTTGGCCCTGGCCCGTCACGCCACCAGCAAGATCCGCGACCTGGAAGACCTTGAGCGCGTGATGAGTCTGGGCTTTCGCGGTGAGGCCCTGGCGTCGATCAGCTCCGTAGCACGTCTGACCCTGACGTCACGCACCCGTGACGCCGATCAAGCCTGGCAAGTGGAAACCGAAGGCCGCGACATGGCGCCTCGAGTCCAGCCGGCCGCCCACCCGGTGGGGACGTCGGTGGAAGTGCGCGACCTGTTCTTCAACACCCCGGCGCGACGCAAATTCCTCAAGGCCGAAAAAACCGAATTCGATCACCTGCAGGAAGTCATCAAGCGCCTGGCCCTGGCCCGTTTCGACGTGGCCTTCCACCTGCGCCACAACGGCAAGACCATCCTCAGTCTGCATGAAGCCCATGACGACGCAGCGCGTGCTCGCCGGGTGTCGGCTATTTGCGGCGCGGGGTTCCTGGAGCAGGCGCTGCCGATTGAAATCGAACGCAATGGCCTGCGCCTGTGGGGCTGGGTCGGTTTGCCGACGTTCTCCCGCAGCCAAGCGGACCTGCAGTACTTTTTTGTGAACGGCCGTGCAGTGCGCGACAAGCTGGTGGCCCATGCGGTGCGCCAGGCGTACCGCGATGTGCTGTTCAATGGGCGGCACCCGACGTTTGTGCTGTTCTTCGAGGTCGACCCGTCGGTGGTGGACGTCAACGTGCACCCCACCAAACACGAAGTGCGCTTCCGTGATGGGCGCATGGTGCATGACTTCCTTTACGGCACCTTGCACCGCACCCTGGGCGATGTGCGTCCGGATGATCAGTTGTCTGCCCCAATAGTAACGGCAGTGGTGCGTCCGAGCGGCCCGGAAGCCGGTGAGTTCGGCCCCCAGGGCGAAATGAGTCTGGCGGCCAACCTGCTGCAATCGCCGCAGCCGCAGCCGACGTACACCGCGCCGGGTTCCGGTTCGGGGGCGGGTTATCAGTACCAATACACGCCGCGTCCGCAATCGGCGGTGCCGGTGGCCGAGGCCCAGGCGGCATACCGCGAGTTTTTTGCGCCGCTGCCGGGGGCTGAGCCGGGTGCACCTGTCGCCTTGCCGGAGGGCGGTGGAGATATTCCGCCGTTGGGTTATGCGCTGGCGCAGCTCAAGGGTATCTACATCCTGGCGGAAAACGCCCATGGCTTGGTGCTGGTGGATATGCACGCCGCCCACGAGCGGATCATGTACGAGCGCCTCAAGATTGCCATGGCCAGTGAAGGCCTCAGTGGCCAGCCGCTGCTGGTGCCGGAATCCCTGGCGGTCAGCCAGCGTGAGGCTGATTGCGCAGAAGAGCACCACAGCGTGTTCCAGAAGCTGGGCTTTGAACTGCAACGCCTGGGCCCGGAAACCCTGGCCATCCGCCAGATCCCCGCACTGCTCAAGCAGGCCGAGGCCAATCGGCTGGTAGCCGACGTACTCGCCGACCTGATGGAGTACGGCACCAGTGACCGTATCCAGGCGCACATCAACGAATTGCTCGGCACCATGGCCTGCCACGGTGCCATCCGCGCCAACCGCCGCCTGGCGCTGCCGGAAATGAACGGCTTGCTGCGCGACATGGAAAACACCGAACGCAGCGGGCAATGCAACCATGGCCGGCCGACCTGGACCCAGATGGGCCTGGACGACCTGGACAAGCTGTTCTTGCGCGGCCGTTGATGAGTGCCTTGCCCCCCGCGATCTTCCTGATGGGTCCTACGGCCGCCGGCAAGACCGACCTGGCCATCGAGCTGACCAAGGTGTTGCCATGCGAGCTGATCAGTGTGGACTCTGCCCTGGTTTACCGGGACATGGACATTGGCACCGCCAAGCCTTCCAAAGCGCTGTTGGCACAGTATCCGCATAAGTTGATCGACATTATCGACCCGGCCGAGAGCTATTCGGCGGCGGATTTCCGTACCGACGCGCTGGCCGCCATGGCCGAGATCACCGCGCGGGGTAATATTCCGCTGCTGGTGGGCGGTACGATGCTCTATTACAAGGCTTTGCAGGAGGGGCTGGCGGATATGCCGGCGGCCGACGCCCAGGTGCGCGCCGAGCTTGAGGAAGAGGCTGCACGCCTTGGCTGGCAAGCCCTGCACGACCAGTTGGCGGCAATAGACCCGGTATCCGCCGCGCGCATTCACCCCAACGACCCCCAGCGCCTTTCACGGGCCCTGGAAGTCTGGCGTGTGAGCGGGCAGACCATGACTGAACACCGGCTGAAACAAAGTGCGCAAAGTGCTGACGCAGGCGCATCTGGGCAGTCACAATTGCCCTATACTGTGGCGAATCTGGCCATCGCTCCGGCAAATCGCCAGGTGCTGCATGAACGAATTGCACAAAGATTCACAATTATGTTGGAACAGGGGTTTGTGGACGAGGTCGTAGCACTGCGTTCAAGAGGTGACCTGCATCCAGGGTTGCCGTCGATACGTGCTGTAGGCTACCGCCAAGTCTGGGATCATCTGGATGGAAAGCTGACGTCAGCTGAGATGCAGGAGCGCGGCATCATTGCCACGCGCCAATTGGCGAAACGCCAGTTCACCTGGTTGCGCAGCTGGAGCGATTTACACTGGCTGGACAGCCTGGACAGCGACAATCTGTCACGCGCCTTGAAATACTTGGGAACGGTCTCCATATTGAGCTGAGTCCTTGCAATTGCCGTCTATCCTTGGGGGTGTGACGGCCATAAGCTATCTATTTTCCGATTTTTTATTATTGATCCTTAAAGGAGTGCGGCACATGTCAAAAGGGCATTCGCTACAAGACCCTTACTTGAATACTTTACGTAAAGAGAAAGTGGGGGTTTCCATCTACCTGGTCAACGGTATCAAGCTGCAAGGCACGATCGAGTCGTTCGACCAGTTCGTGATCCTGCTGAAAAACACCGTCAGCCAGATGGTATACAAGCACGCTATCTCGACAGTCGTCCCCGTTCGTCCAATCCGTCTGCCTAGCGCAGCAGGTGATGATGCAGCTGACGCTGAGCCAGGTAACGCCTGATAGGAGTCTCCTTTGTTCTTTGAGCGCCACGGTGGTGGTGAGCGAGTAATCCTCGTTCACTTGGATGGACAGGACCCTGAGGCGCGCGAAGATCCGCAGGAGTTTCAGGAGTTGGCAAATTCGGCCGGCGCCGAGACCGTTGCGTTTTTTAACGTGCCGCGTCATCGGCCAACCGCCAAATACCTGATTGGCAGCGGCAAGGTCGAGGAACTGCGCGACCTGGTCCACGCTGAAGAAGCCGATCTGGTGATCTTCAATCACACCCTCACGCCCAGTCAGGAACGTAACCTCGAACGTGTCTTCGAGTGTCGCGTGATCGACCGTACCGGTCTGATTCTCGATATTTTCGCCCAACGCGCCCGTACCCATGAAGGCAAGCTCCAGGTCGAACTGGCCCAGCTTGACCACATGAGCACGCGGCTGGTCCGCGGCTGGACTCACCTTGAGCGTCAGGGTGGCGGTATCGGCATGCGGGGGCCGGGTGAAACCCAGCTCGAAACCGACCGCCGCCTGCTGCGGGTCCGCCTGCGCCAGATCAAGGGCCGCCTGGAGAAAGTCCGCAGCCAGCGCGAGCAGTCGCGACGTGGCCGTTCGCGCGCAGATATCCCTACCGTGTCCCTGGTGGGCTATACCAACGCCGGCAAATCCACGCTCTTCAACAACGTGACGAAATCGGACGTGTACGCGGCCGACCAACTGTTCGCCACCCTTGACCCGACCTTGCGTCGTCTGGATCTGGACGACCTGGGGCCGATTGTCCTGGCCGATACCGTGGGGTTCATTCGTCACTTGCCGCACAAGCTGGTCGAGGCATTTCGGTCTACGCTCGAAGAGTCGAGCAATTCCGACCTGCTGTTGCACGTGATCGATGCGGCCGAACCGGATCGCATGTTGCAGATTGAACAGGTGATGCTGGTGCTGGGCGAGATTGGTGCCCAGGACTTGCCGATCCTCGAGGTCTATAACAAACTCGATTTGCTTGAAGGCGTTGAGCCACAAATCCAGCGCGACGAGAACGGCAAACCCCAGCGGGTATGGTTGTCGGCGCGAGATGGCAGTGGCCTTGAGTTGCTTGAACAAGCGATTGCCGAGTTGCTCGGCGGTGATTTGTTCGTTGGCACCTTGCGCTTGCCCCAGCGTTTTGCTCGACTGCGTGCACAGTTTTTCGAGCTGGGCGCGGTCCAGAAAGAAGAACACGACGAAGAAGGTGTCAGCTTGCTGGCCGTTCGATTGCCGCGCTCGGAGCTGAATCGGCTGGTCAGCCGTGAAGGTGTGGTACCGACAGAGTTCATCGAACAACACACTTTGCAATAAAAGCCTCCGAAAGCGGTTGTGCCGCAGTGGCAGGCATTCTGTAGCATTGGTCGGCGCGCCGTGGGTGCGTCTTTGCTTTATCAGATGGAGAGCGCTATGGCTTGGAA